>CALJWY010000317.1 GCA_937974465.1 uncultured Lysobacterales bacterium
TTGATCGTATTGAGAGGCGGCGGATCAGGAAAAACAAGGGTATCAAATACCAGCTGGCCTATGGCCGCAGACCAACCACCAACCCGGCAACCCTAAGCAGGCGACACCCGCACGGGCAGGTCAGTTATGGTCGCCACCGACCTATTAGATGAAATGCGGAAAGGAATGAATCTTTGGGCAGCAAAATAATGACAAGCAATTGTTTTAATGAATAGGTATGAAAAAAGTGAATATAAAATACAGCGTCGACAAGAAACCGAATCCTGACGGCACACCAATTCGTGACCACTCACTCGACCTGCTAAAGGGGGTCGCCTGTGTGCTGATGCTGCTCGCACACACCCATCTGCAGATTGACCTGCCGTCCAAAGCCGTGACTTTCTTTGGCAACTTTACGCCGGTGCTGTTCTTTGCTGTTTCAGGCATCACGGCTAACTTCCAGGCCCGCAAATATCCTGTGGCCGGCATTATGACCACTTACATCATGATCTTTCTCCTGGGACTCAGTTTTGCAGCCATGGTCGCGGGTAACTTCTGGGCTACGTTCAACATGGACATCCTGCAAATCATCGCCGTGGGCGTGCTGATCTTGTACCTGGTTCAGCGCTACCTGGCACCCGGGTACTGGTTTCACCTGGGCGCAGCAGGGGCGGTCTTTGCCATTAAACTCGCTACGGACGTTCTGCCACGTGATACATCGTGGATGGGCTACCTGCAAAACATACTGCTGGAACCGGGCAATTTCGTTGTGATTCCCTGGCTTTTTCCGTTCTTCCTTGGCATGTTCTGCCATCTTGCCCCAAACCGTTACAACCTCTGGCTGGCGGGTAGCGCCACTCTTGTGATGGGCTTGATGCTGGCTTCAGGAATTCCTCTGGGCGTCGACAACCGCTGGGACATGAGCACGGGCTATTTCCTGTTTTCACTGTTACTGACCAGCAGTGCCTTCTATGTGGCCCGATGGTTGCCACAGAGCATCATTCCCCGTGCTTTCGGATGGTTGCTTTGGCTTGGCAAAAACTCCCTGCTCTTTCTGTATGTTCACATGGGTGTTATCTGGATCGTGCGGGAATACACCCATGGCATTTGGGAAAGTTACCTGGTCTGGCCGGTGGTTTCCCTTGCTTCCATCAGCTTGATGTGGTCACTTCCGCCCTTGCTGAATACGCTTCGGATACCAGCGCTGATGGCCCACTTACCTGCTTGGGCGGGCCTGACGGCACTCATCCTTGCAGCCCCCCTGTTGTTACCTGCCGGCGCTCCACTGGTGCTGACAGAGTTTGCACTGGGCCTGGTCTTCTCACTGTATTACGTTTCTCTGACACAGGCGCTCAAGAATCTCAGCTGGCCCGCAAGTCCGTATAAATTAGCCGGCAACTTTAAAGACAAGGTGAAATCCGGGGCTTAACCGGGAAATAGATTATGCACAGCATTCAAACGCTTAAACGTGGAATTAACCACAAAAACACATGGCGAATAGCCAGAGAGGTTTCTTTTGTCCAGCAACGTAAGTAAGACAACGAGACGTTTTCGATCCATCGATGGCATGCGGGGAATCGCTGCGCTGGCCGTGGTTCTGTTTCACTTGAGTATCAAAATGAAGGAGGAACTGCAGGCAAGTCTACCGGACTTCATGACCCTCATAATGTCTTATGGTTATCTTGGTGTTCCGGTCTTTTTTGTCATCAGTGGTTTTGTTATTTCCTTGAGTGTTAATGATCGAAAGATAACACTCAGCTACGCTGGGAACTTTGCACTGAGACGAAGCATCAGGCTCGATATTACATATTGGGCTTCAATTTGTTTCATCCTGGTGTTCATGACGCTGAACAATCAGTTTCTGGGGGGCGATAAGCCGTATCCGTCGCCAGGCAACGTCCTGCTCCACATGTTTTATTTGCAGGACCTCTTTTCAGTTGATCCTGTCATTTCTGTTGTCTTTTGGACGCTTTGCCTCGAAGTACAGCTCTATCTTTTCTTTCTGTTATCGGTATGGATCTCGCAAACAATCGCAACCAGGCTGAACCTCGACGTTTACAATGTCTTCTTGTCGGGTGTCGTCCTGTTGGGCATATACTCCCTGTCGCTTGATCAGCAGATAGCATCATTATCAATACCCGGACTCTTCCTGCCATACTGGCATTTCTTTTTGATAGGCGTGTTGATCAGCCATATTGTCAGAGGCAAGAAGGCGGGCGTACCGATACTTCTCGCCTGGCTGGCAGTTGAAACCGTGTTTTTGGTACTGGGTGATATCAAGAGCTATTCAGTCGCCGGTGTCGTGTTTGGCATGTTCCTTTTCGTTTTACTGCGATGGCATAATCTGGACAGCTTTCTCAGCGGCAGAGTTTTTCAATACCTTGGATCCATTTCCTATACGCTATACCTGGTTCACCCCGATATCGGCTGGAAAGCCATTTCTGTTGGGAAGCAGGTTTTCGGCAACGAGATGTCTTCCATGGCAACGCTTTTTGTCTTTCTTGCAGCGCTCATGCTCTCGGTGCTGGTTGCCCACCTGTTTCACCTCGCATTTGAGAAACCCTCTTTGTGGTTGTGTAAACAGCTGAAGAGCATGTCACTGAGAGAAGTACTTGCTGCTCATGTTGGTGAACGGCTATCAGGCCGGAGTCTTCCCTTTATGTGGCGCAGTGACCCTTGACCTTGACTCAAAGAC
>CALJWY010000318.1 GCA_937974465.1 uncultured Lysobacterales bacterium
CGCCTCTTCAACCCCCTCAAAACGCCCAATCGGTAAATTAAACTGTTTTCGGATGCGTGCATACGCACCGGTTGCCAGTGATGCCAGCTTTGCGCCACCGGTTGAGGAAGAGGGCAAGGTGATGGCTCGACCAACAGACAGCAGTTCGATGAGCATGCGCCAGCCGTGGCCGGCCATGTCAATGCCGCCAACCAGTGCATCCAGGGGAACGAATACGTCTTTGCCACGGATAGGCCCGTTGTGGAATGGAACATTCAATGGCAGGTGGCGCGCACCGATTTCCATTCCCGGGGTATCACTGGGAACCAGTGCGACACTGATTCCAAGTTCTTTTTTATCCCCAACCAGTCCATCAGGATCGGAGAGTTTGAAGGCCAAACCAACGATTGTCGCGACCGGGGACAAGGTTATGTAGCGCTTGTCAAAGGTCAGGCTGATACCAAGAACCTGCTTACCTTTGTACTTGCGTTTACAAATAATGCCGGTATCCGGGATCGATGTTGCATCAGAGCCTGCAGTAGGACCTGTTAATCCGAAGCAGGGTATTTCCTCACCTGTGGCGAGACGCGGGAGGTAATAGTTCTTTTGTTCCTCTGTTCCGTAGTGCACCAGGAGTTCGGCCGGACCCAGCGAATTGGGGACAGCCACGGTACTTCCGGTTACCGCGCAAACAGAGGATATTTTCTGCAGCACCGCCCTGTGAGCCAGAGCGGAGATGCCAAGCCCGCCATATTCTTTGGGAATGATCATTCCAAAGAATTTATTTTCCTTCAGGAAGCTCCAGACTTCCGGCGGAAGGTCTGCCAATTCATGAGAAATCTCCCATGGATTTAGCATCTGGCAAAGTTCTTCCACGGGCCCATCAATAAAGGCTTGCTCAGACTCACTCAATCCTGGCCATTTCTGTTCCAGCAGTGACTCCCAATCAGGATTACCGGCAAATAACTCGCCCTCCCAACCGACTGTTCCCGTCTCCAGCGCTACCTTTTCTGTATCAGACAGCGTTGGCAGCATCTTGCGATACATGGACAGGAACGGGGCAGTGAGTCGCTGGCGGCGCAATGGCTTGTAATTTAACGGGATGGCGATAGCCGCAAACACGACTGACAGTACCACAATTGCAACGGTTGAAACGCTGGTAAACAGGGCAAAACCAGCCAATACTGCCACCATGCTCAGCGTCCAGTTAAACAGGCTGAAACCCCGATACGCTGCGGTCATAGAGACACCCAACAAGCATAAAATCAATATCCAGAACATTGCAATTTACCTCCAAAAATTTCTTTGGCGTTTTCCCATGGAGTGGCCAGTTGATGCACCAGTTCGTCTAATGGGCACCTAAATATAGACCGCGACAGAAAAACTACGTTTCCATACGGATGAGTATGGTAAAGTCTCTGGCAGGAGTCAACCTCTATCTATGGTGTAACGAATCGCCTTTGTCGGTTATGCTTAACAGTTCACTTTGCGGGGAATGTCAGGACAGTATTGTGGCACCATCAGCGTTGAAGAAAAAAGAACGATCGAAGCTCAGTGCCGGGGATTGGGAACAGCAGGCCCTGGTGTTGATCGCAGAGCAGGGCATAAGGGCAGTTGCTGTTGAATCATTAGCCAGGCGCATGGGTGTGACCAAGGGCAGCTTTTACTGGCATTTTCCCAATCGCGATGCACTGATTGAGCAATCATTGTTGCGATGGGAGAAACATGATGCGACCAATTTGAAGACATCCCTGGGTGCCATTTCAGACCCGCGTGAGAGACTGCGGTCATTTTTTATTCGCACCAGCAGAGAAAAACTTACCCACGATGTCTACAGCTCCCTGTGCATGGCCTCGGATCATCCGAAGGTGGAACCTCTGCTGGAGAGGGTTGCAGAGCGCCGAATGAGCCAGATTGAAGCGGCTTTTGCAGAAATCGGTTTTGATTCTGCCGAAGCATCGCACAGGGCCCGCTTGACATATTCGGCTTACCTGGGCTTCCTGCAGTTGCAAAGACAGCACCAGGCGCCCAACTTGAGTTCCGAGGAGTTTGAGGGTTATATGGCTCATGTCATAGCAACATTAATCCCTGAAAAATAGCATGATTTCCTTCTGGATAGCCTTGCAGAACGTTGATAAATTCAAGTCGAAGGACTATCCTGCCCGCCATCAAATTAGTATAAAAATTATGAGGTAGCGACGTGACAAGTAACGAGATATTGAAGCAATGGGTTAAAGAGGTCAGCGAACTGACTCGCCCTGATAATATCCATTGGTGTACCGGTAGCGCTGAAGAAAACAAGCAATTGATCGACGGTATGCTGGAAACCGGGGATTTCATCGAGCTTAACCAGGACAAAAACCCAAACTGTTATTTGCACCGGTCAGATCCAAGTGACGTGGCCAGGGTAGAGCACCTGACCTTCATCTGTACGTCCGAGGAAGAAGACGCAGGACCAAACAATCTCTGGATGGATCCCGTTGAAGCCAAGGCCAAGATGCGTGATTTGTACGCCGGCTGTATGCAGGGTCGGACGCTTTACGTGATTCCCTATTGCATGGGTCCGATCGACTCACCCTTGTCACGTTGTGGTGTAGAGATTACAGACAGTCCTTATGTTGTTGTTAATATGAGGATTATGACCCGCATGGGTAGTGGGGCCCTGGCCCGTATCGAGCACGAGGGACATTTCATCAAAGGTCTGCATTCCGTTGGTGAACTGGATCCGGAACGGCGCTTTATCATGCATTTCCCTGAAGACCTGATGATCCAGAGTTTTGGCTCAGGTTATGGCGGTAACGCATTGCTGGGCAAAAAGTGCCACGCATTGAGAATCGCCAGCTACCAGGCTCGTACCGAGGGTTGGCTGGCCGAGCATATGCTCATTGTAGGTATCGAAAACCCGCAGGGTGAAACGCACTACATTGCGGGTGCTTTTCCCTCGGCTTGTGGTAAAACCAATCTCGCCATGCTGATTCCGCCGGCCGAGTATGAGGGCTGGAAGGTCTGGACAGTGGGTGACGATATCTGCTGGATGCAACCCGGCGAGGATGGGCGTTTGTGGGCAGTCAACCCGGAAGCGGGTTTCTTTGGTGTGGCTCCGGGCACTGGCAAAAGCACCAACCCCAATGCGCTGGCCTCGATTGAGACGGACGCCATATTCACCAATGTTGGTGTGACCGCCGAGAATCAGCCCTGGTGGGAGGGCAAGGATGACGGGATACCGGTCACCGACTGGCATGGCAACCCATACGATCCTGACGTTGGGCCTGCTGCACATCCAAATTCACGCTTTACCGTGTCCATGAAGCGCTGCCCTTCCTATTCGGATAAAGCAGAAGCCCAAAGGGGTGTGCCCATTTCAGCCATCGTATTTGGTGGCAGAAGGGAAAGGTTGGTGCCCCTGCTCATGAAAAGTAAATCCTGGGAGCATGGTGTCCTGCTGGGTGCCAGCATGGCTTCTGAAACCACGGCTGCAAACATTGGCGCGGTTGGTGTTGTGAGACGCGATCCGATGGCCATGAAGCCATTCTGTGGATATAACTTTGCTGATTACTGGGCGCATTGGTTGTCATTTACCGATCGCGCCAGCAATTTACCCCCCGTATTTCATGTGAACTGGTTCAGGAAAGACGAGGATGGGAAGTTCATGTGGCCGGGCTTTGGTGAAAATATGCGCGTGTTGGAGTGGGTCATCAACAACATCAAGGGCAATGTTGAGTCCAGGGACACTGCCATTGGTGGTATGCCGTACCTTGATGACATCAATACCAGTGGCCTGGATACAGACAAGCAAACCCTGGAGGCCTTGCTCGAGGTTGATGCTGAAGCCTGGCTGGCTGAAACAGAGCAGATTCGCGAGTATTTACAAAGCTATGGTGAGAGGCTGCCGGATCAGATGCTGGTGGAACTGGACAAGGTTGCAGAGGCTTTGAAAGAAACCTCTTAGTCAGAAGTTAAAACAACGGGCTGCCCTCTTCGCGAGAGCAGCCCGTTTTTTATTTCAGGTATCGCATAAAATCGAGATTTTCCGGAAAGCGCGGTCCATCGCTTCATCGGTCTCAGCGGCAGAAAGCTCCTGTTTTGCGGCCACGCATTCCTGCGCTTCTTCAAGCATTTCATCCTGCAACTCAGCCACGACATCTGCAGATGCCGGATCACAATAGGTGCTTGCCACACGCCGGATATTGGCATTGCCTCCACCCGGGTTCTCCACGATTACGCAATCATCCACCTGGATTTCTGTCTGGTCGGAGATAATCACGATTGAACCGGTGGCCGTTTGTACCTGGTACTCACGGGCATCACGACTACCTTGCGCAGAGGATGTCATGGCGCCACCCACAACGGCACCGGTAGCAGCTCTTCTGAACTTGCTTCCCGAGGATTTTCCCTTGCCTGTATACAAACCGACTGCGCCACCGACCAATGCTCCCTTGGGTGCTGCAGATTGCTCCTTGATATACTTGGATCCAACCACGACCCCATACTGAATCTGTATGGACTGTCCGCTTCTTTGCGCCATCAATGGACCGCTGATTAAAGTCAAAAATATCGTTAAAAAAGTGATCTTTAAATATAAGGTTTTCAATTCAATACTCCAGTTCAATTAAATTCGTAACCAATCACTGCGCCGTAATATTTGAGATCCAGGGCTACCGGCGCGGTGCTGTTATTCTGCGAATAGTCAACGCCCCACAGTCGAAAACCCAATAGCAGACGGTTGTTGCTGGCAAAGCGGCGACCGAAGGTGGCAGCGAGGGTCCAGGGAAGGTCAGAGCCACCGGTTCCCACTGTCCCATAGAAGTCAAAGTCCCAGTTACGGCTTATTGGGTTGTGTGTCTTTATGCCTACAAAGTAGTCCCACCAGTCCGGGCCTGAGACCCTGGTTTCGAGGCGACCCGGGTTCATCCTGGTTTTCATGTCCGTCATCCGGGCACCCAGCACCAACGCAGGACCGCCAGGTCCTTTCCAATAGTAGTTGTAAGCTGTCTCGAAGATGTTTACCGTCAGCTTGGTGGAAAGCTCAGCACCCGGCAAGAATGGCGGGCTGGGTAACGTGGAAGGTTCTGGCCTCAAGCGCAGATATGTGTAGTCAAAATGAACAGAATGATCACTCTTTCCAAACTCAGCATAAACCTGGCCGGCAAGTTCCATGTTGCTCAGGATGTCGCTAAAACTGACGTCAACATCCTGCTTAATCGGGCCAATTGACACATCGCCGCTCATGTTAATTCCCCACAAATACGGGGCGATTTTCCAATTCCACGAATCTGCGTCCTGCGCCTGCAGGGGCGAACTGCCGGCTAGCAAGATAAATGCAACGATCCGAATCCAATTCATAATCATTAATATCTCCTATATCGCTTCTAATGGGAAGCAGCCAAAAAATACCACTTCAGCAAGTGTATTGACGATATATACTCAAGGACAGAGGAATCTTTATCAACCCAAATTTAAGTCTGATATTCAGGGCACAGGGTATTGCTTGATTCCAGCTGAAAAATCCTAAAGCCTGATAGGAATCAAGTCATATCAGCCAGGTTTAAACCCTTTTGCCTGGCTGACATCTAAATCTATATGGGAGGAATGCAAGCGGTGACAAGTTGGCAGCAAGACAAAGATGATTTGTCCGCTACCGAGGCAGACTGGGTTGATAAAGCCCGGAACGGTGACCGCCATGCATTTGAGAAGCTCTATCGCAGTCATTGTGGAAGGATTTACGCACTTTGCTGGCGTATGTGTGGCGGCGATGTATCTCTGGCCGAGGACATGGTGCAGGAAGCGTTTGTCAGGGCATGGAACAAGCTAGACCTGTTCCGTGGTGAGAGCAAGTTTGGTACCTGGCTGCACCGCTTGGCGGTCAACGTGGTTTTGAGCGATCGCCGTATAAGGGTGAAACGCGTGGGACGTGAGCAGGAGTTGGGTGAGGCTGTCGAGCGCACGCTGGTCGGTGAACGGGATGTGTTTGCGGGCTTGAGAAAAGACCTTGAGGCAGCCATTTCCGGCCTGCCTGAAAGAGCCAGAACCGTGCTGGTGTTATATGACATTGAAGGCTACCAGCACCAGGAGATTGCAGAAATGACCGGTATGGCGGTTGGTTCTTCAAAGGCACAGTTACACCGTGCCAGGAAATTGGTCCGGGAAATATTGGAAGACTCAGAAAGTATCTGAATGGAATTGACGACGATATGAAAGAAACTGAATTAAGCAACGCAATAGAATCATTGCCACGTGAAATCCAGCCACAACGTGATTTGTGGGAAGGGATCAATCAACGGCTTGAATCGTCTGAAAGCGAGGGCAACAAGGCTTACAGGGCATCATCCTGGCGAATTCCGGCAATGGCGGCAGCGGTATTGATGGCATTGACCACCGGCATCTTAATCGGCCGGGGATTGGACCTCGCACCCGCCGGCCAGACTGCCCAATTTGCGCAGGAATTTGCGTTGCTGGGAACAGTTGAAGCAGCTGAAAGAGAATACCAGGCGGCATTTCGTGAACTGGTCCCGCTTGATTACTCTGGCTTGCGCCTTGCAGGCGAGCAACCTGACGCGCTGCGCGGTAGCTGGGAAGATTTGTTGCAGGCCGAAACCTCGTTGCTGGCGGCCCTGCAGCAATACCCGTCAAACACATATTTAAATGAAAAATTACTGGATTTAAGATCGCAACAATTGCAGTTCGTCAAGCAATTGGCGTTACTGGAACAAAATGACTGGAGAAGGATATGATTTACCAAAAACTGAAGTGGGTCGGCATATTGATGGTCATCGCACCGCTCACGACATTCGCAGGGCAATCGGTAGATGAGCGCTGGGATGTTGATGCAAATGTCGCTGTGTCCATTGAGAACATTGCTGGTGAAATTGTTATAGAAGGCTGGGATAAAGATGAAGCCCATTTGACTGGTATATTGGGTGACAGCGTCAGGGAACTTGATGTTGATGCCAACGCATCCAGTCTTCACATCAGCGTGCAAAATCACAATCAGAGAAATATTGATGCGACGAAGTTGCGGCTGATGGTGCCGAATCGGGCCGATGTCGATGCAGAAGGTGTCAGTGCAGATATTATTGTGAAGGGCTTGAACAACGAAAAGCTCTCAGCCAGCTCTGTCAGCGGTAACGTTGACGTTGCTGTCAGCAGTGAATGGGTTTCGATCGAGTCTGTCAGTGGTGACGTCGAATTTTCAGGCAATACCAGCCGCATCACTGCTGAGTCTGTATCAGGTGATGTCAACTGGTCCGGTGTTTCCGGTGAAATTGCTGCTACCACGGTATC
>CALJWY010000319.1 GCA_937974465.1 uncultured Lysobacterales bacterium
CAATGTCCTGTTTCTGCGATAGGGGCCAGCAACCTGCTTTTTTGGGTCCAGTGCATTTTCATGGTCAGGACGGGTCAACAGCCGTGTTGCCCGGGGCGTTCTGGTACTTGAATGATATCGGTCCCTCTACCCGCCCGTTCATGAATTGGTCGACAGCCGGGTGTTGATTGTGAATCAGTGCTTGCGGGCTGCCTTCAGCGAGCAGTTTTGCGGATGCAAGAATAAAGCAATGATCCACGAGTTTTTTCATCTGCGCGACATTGTGTGTGACGATAACACTTGTTAACCCCAGGGCGTCATTGGTTTCGCGTATCAAACGGCCTATCGTGGACATGGCAATCGGATCAAGACCCGTCATGGGCTCATCAAATAAAACTATTTTTGGATTCAGTATGACCGCCCTTGCAAGGGCAACCCTCCGCGCCATACCCCCGGAAAGACTGTGTGGCATCAAGTCCTCGGTACCTGCCAGGCCAACAGAGTCAAGCTTGGCTGAAACCCGCTCGCTGATTTCTTCTTCACCGAGATCGGTGTGCTCTCTCAGTGGAGTTGCGACGTTCTCAAATACCGTTAGATCAGTAAACAGGGCACCATTTTGCAAAAGTACCCCGATATCTTTTCTGCAGGCATACAGTTCACGTCGCGACATGCTTGAGATCTGCTTGCCGTTGACTTCAATGCTACCTTCGGATGGTTGCAATTGGCCGGAAATCAGACGCAGGATCGTTGTTTTTCCAACCCCGCTGGGTCCCATTATGGCGACGATGCTTCCGCGCTCAATTTCCATACTGACATCGTCCAGGATGACTTTGTCGCCGCGCTGGAAATGCACGTTGTTAATACGGATGATTGGATCCTTCAATGTATCGTCCCTGTTGCCGGTCGTTTTTATATTCGCCACTTGATGTACTGACCGTGATACGGCGAGTTCCATTTCGTAATACCTGTGTGTAATTGTAGTACGAAAACAGAATGAATGACTGTAAGAACTTACACGGCGCGCCGGGAAACCGATATGGTTACTTTTTTTAAGGCAAAAAAAACGAGGGAGACTTGCGTCTCCCTCGTCGTAGAAGTGTAGGAACTCCGCTTATGGTGGACTGCAGATCCTCCTAGGCCTTTCCAACTTCGTCCAGTTCCGATCTGTTCCGCCCTTCGGTTTCTGGTCGCGAGTCTTCTTCCCGCTTTTATTTATCGACGTTTTCGCGTCTATCTCAAGGAACCGCGTATTCCTATCGAGTCACCCTTATGGTACGACCGCTTCTTTTGGCAGAACCCGGTCCGGGTGACGCGTCCTGTACCACCTGGACGCTGTCCGTTTTCTTTCGCCCTCTCTACTTTCCGGCGGGTCGGCCTTCCAGCAGATTCGTATTCCGTCCTTCTCTGGTTTTTCGCCTGCTTCCGGTCTCGCGACCTTCTCCAGACTTTCAACCACTTCCGACCTTTCGATCTTCTTCGGTCTTTCGCCTGCTTCCGGTCTTGCGACCTTCTCCAGACTTTCAACCGCTTCCGTTCTTCCTACGATCCCAACCTTTCGATTGGTGGGTTTCTGTCTAACGGGGGATTTAAGTTACTACTGAAAATCATTTTTGTCAAAGGTCCGTAAGTGATATTTAGAATGTTTATCTAATCGTAAATATCAGTAAAAAATTACAAGTGCATGAATAGAAAAACATCACGGATAAATGACTCTTTTTTGCTTTGCGACGAAGCGAATATATTTGGTTAAAAATGGCTCAGAAAATTCTTCGGCCAAGAAAAAACCCGGGCCAAAAATTCCCGGGTTTTTTCTCTATTCAAATTTTGAGTACTGGTTTAAATCATCTCAACCAGCAAATACAAAATTGCAGTCAGCAAAAATCCACTGCTAACCACACCTTTTACCGAAGTGAATGGTCCGGTCTTTCCAATTACACCGTTGAGCGCCAGCACGGCAATCAGACCATATACAACGACCAGTGACGCGGTGCTGGCCTGGGCCATTGAGGTCTGTAGCTGTCCCAGGTGCACCGATGAGGCCATAAAGAACAACATCGGAATGGAAAACAGCGTGTTGGTGCGTGATGCAAGTCCGGCTTTGCCTAGCGCGGCGGCGGCACCGGGCAGGGCTTCTCCACCTTCTGCAACCTGTTTGGCCGAAGCGATGACAATTTTTTGATTAGGCCAGATGATCAGCCAGACATTCAGGAACATGATGGTGCCCATGGTCACGCCGATCATGATACCCATACCAGTCAGGTGCCTGACATAAATCAGGGCAAGACCGCTCAGAAATGTAAACATCGCACCCCAACGGAACCACCATAGAGCACGCGGCACCAATTTTTGAATGGCATCCGACTTGGCACCACCATCGGCTTCTTTGAAGTATTCGCCTTGTATGAAATTGAAGTAGTAGAGCAGTCCGATCCATGTTACACCGGCAAGCAGGTGAGCCCAGCGCAGTAGAAAGGCCAATGAATTTTCGCTTAATAAGGCAAGTTCCACGATTTGTATCCTCCCTCTTAGAGGTTGTTGTGATGAATATGAAAACGGCGAAGCCGTTCGTCAGAAGCAATTTACCTTAATAGGGTACCGCAGTTTCACCAATTCGGAAAACAGTCGATGACGATTAAGCTGATTCCGATCTGGTCCGGGTATGTTTTGTGTTCCAAGTTGGGTCTTGAGTCTATAAAATCAGTTAGGTTGGGGTGTGACCAGCAGGGCCGAACCATTAAACGGGTATGATGGCGCGAGTCCTGATGGTTTAATCTTGCAGGAAGCTGATAAATACTGACAATCATGCAGACCGAATTGGAACAGAATCGTTTTAGTACAGCAAAAGGCTCTGCCCGGGAGGATGGTTCTGTTCACGCTTATCCGTTTCCGCTGGACGCGATTGTACTTGCTGGTACCCACCGAAACCTGAAACGATTAATTGCCGGTCGTAACAAGGCTTTTCTGAAAGTGGGTGAAAAAGAGTTGCTGCGTTATGTGATCGACGCCCTGGTTGAGGCGGAAAGTATCGGCCAGATTTTTGTCGTCGGTCCTGCCGATGAGTTATTTGAAATACTGGCGGGTTACCCACCGCAGGTACACGTGATTGCCCAGCGTGGCAAAATGCTGACCAATGCCTGGGCTGGTATTGAAGCATCGGAAGATCGCCACAGATATGATCCTGACATGCCTGTCAAGGACAGGCCATTGCTGGTCATTTCCTGTGATATTCCACTGGTGACCGCGAGGTCAATTGACGACTTTGTTTCACGCTGTGCGCGGGAAGATATGGCAACGGACACGCCCTTTGCCATGCTCGTGGGCGTGGTGGACGAGCCAGGTGTTCAACCCTTTCATCCCACTGCAGACAGGCAGGGTATCAAACGACCTTTCGTTGAAATGGAATGTGGGCGTTTGCGGCTTGCCAATATATATGTAGGCCGGCCCCGGCACCTGTCACACCAGGAGTTTCTCCAAACCGGCTTCTCTCACCGCAAGGCCAAGGACTGGCGTAATGTTGTTGCCCTGACATTTAATTTTTTCAAAAGCCATGGTGGCTGGTATGCGGCGTGGATGAGTATGCGTTTGCAACTTACGTTGATGCTTTCAAAGGGTAAAGGCCGCTGGTACAGGCGTCTTAGAAAAGGCAATACCCAGGACCGGGTCGAAAATATCGTCAGCAAGGTACTGGGTGGGCCGATAAAAATTGTAATTACACCCTATGGTGGTCTGAGCCTGGATGTGGATGATCAGGAAGACTACCGTATTCTTGATGCCTGTTACGAGGATTGGGCGGCTATCACGGCAGCGCTCGACCCTGACGCCAATTGATCCCCGGGCCAGGTTCTTATACTCACTTATCTTATTTCAGCAGAGCCAGCGAAAGCGTCGGCCAGAAGGCGATTAACGCCACAGATATCATTAGAAATACGAAAAACGGAAGTGTTGAAAGGTAAATGTTCACGATAGGCCGGTCAAAGCGGTAACCCGCGATAAAAAGGTTCAGACCCACCGGCGGTGTGATGTAGCCAAGTTGCATGGTGGCGAGAAATACAATCCCGAGGTGAACCGGGTGCACACCAAACTGCGTGGCCACGGGCAGGATCAAGGGCACAACCAGTACGATTGCCGAAAAAATATCTAGTATCGCGCCAAGCATCAACAGAAAAACAAGCAGCATTACCATGAATGCAATTTCCCCGGTTACGAACCCACTGATCCACTGCAGCAACTGTTGTGGTACGCCCGTATCGATCATGAAATTGGTGGATGCGCGTGACACACCCAGGATCATCATGATGCCGCCGACCAGTACCATCGATTCCCGAATGATCGAAGGGAGTCTGCGCAAGGACACTTCCTTGAGTACGACCACATCAACCAGCAGAACATACAGGGCGGTGACCGCTGCCGCTTCGGATATTGCAAAAAATCCGCTATAGATGCCGCCCAGAACAACGATGGGGAGTGGAATCTCCCACATTGATTCTCGCAATGCGCCACGTACTTCCTGCCAGGAAAAGTCACCCAGTGGGGTGCGAATAGCGCGGTTTTTCCAAATGCTGAACCCGGACAGAATGATGAGCATCAGGAACCCGGGGAGCAGCCCGGCGAGAAACAGGCTTTCAATGGGCACTTCCGCAACCACGCCATACAGAATCAATGGCAATGAAGGTGCAAACAGCAATCCCAGGCTGCCGGCAGATGTCACCAGGCCGAGGTTGAATTTTTCCGGGTAACCTGCCTGATGCATGGCCGGGAACAAAATCGCACCGAGTGCGATGATGGTGACACCGGAGGCACCCGTAAATGCTGTGAAAAATGCACAGGCGACCAGGGAGACCACAGCCAGTCCAGCCGGCATCCAGCCGAGCAGGGCGCTCGTCAGACGCACCAGGCGTTTGGGGGCGTTGCTTTCGCTTAGCAGGTAGCCGGCAAATGTGAA
>CALJWY010000320.1 GCA_937974465.1 uncultured Lysobacterales bacterium
GGTGTGCGAGGCTCTCCGGTATCTCCATTTCACTGCAATCGACCCAGTACTTCGAGTCACGTCTTTGGGTAACTTTATAATGCAGGATGATAAAGTCGCGAATCTGC
Source organism: uncultured Lysobacterales bacterium (assembly GCA_937974465.1). Taxonomy (GTDB): domain Bacteria; phylum Pseudomonadota; class Gammaproteobacteria; order Xanthomonadales; family SZUA-36; genus SZUA-36. Next base: position 108 of record CALJWY010000320.1, read on the forward strand.
TCGATCTCCTTGGTGGTCTCATTGTTGAACTGCCGTACCTCGGAGGGGGCAATTTCCGCTGCGGGAAACATCCTGACCAGTCGCAGAATACTATTTTGAATCAGATGGATGCTGGTCGATTCCAACGGTTCGAGAAAGCCGCTTGACAAACCCACCGCCACGCAGTTTTTAACCCATTGCTCCACCCTACGGCCGGTGCGGAAGCGGATCGTGCGCACCTCATTAAGAGGCTTGCCTTCGAGATTGTTCAGCAGGGTCTTTTTGCCCTCATCCTCGCCCATATAGTCACTGGAGAATACCAGGCCGTTGCCGACACGGTTTTGCAGCGGTATTTTCCACTGCCAGCCGCTGGTACGGGCGGTGGACCGGGTATAGGGGGCTGGCGGTGACACCAGTTCTGTCTGCACCGCTACGGCACGGTCATTGCGCAGCCAGTGCGACCAGTCCTCCCATTCAGCCTGCAACACTTGCTCAATCAACAAACCGCGAAAGCCTGAACAGTCGATAAACAGGTCGCCTTCGAGGTGTTCACCTGATTCCAGTTGGACGGATTCGATAAAACCATTTTCGCCGTTCACCTGGACATCTACGACTTTGCCTTCAACCCGTTTTACGCCTTCAGCCTCGCTGAGTTTGCGCAGTAAACCCGCGTACAAACTGGCATCGAAGTGATAGGCATACTGTGGCTGCGGCTCCGAGGCGAGGGTGAACTTGCCAGCCTGTGCCAGGGACGCCTCGAGGCTGAAGTCCCGTAAAGCGTCTGTATTACCCTGCTTGCGCGCTCTCAACCAGTAATGTTGAAACTGTGCCGCCCAGGCCTCGACGCCTGTTGGCCCGAAGGGATGAAAATAACTCTCTCCCAGCCGGCCCCAATTCTCGAATTCAATGCCGAGTTTCATGGTGCCGTTGACAGCCCGCAGAAACTCTTTTTCGTTGAGCTCAAGCAGGGCATGAAAAGACTTGATCAGCGGAATGACCGCCTCACCCACGCCGACCGTTCCAATGGCGTCCGATTCGACCAGGGTGATATCAATCGTGCCGCCGAGGCTCTTGGCCAGGCCGGCAGCTGTCATCCAGCCGGCCGTACCACCACCCACGATAATGACACGCCGCACCCTGCTCATCGCCTCATCCCTTTAAAACCAAATACAGCGCTCATCTCGACATTGATCCTCACTTGTTTAGCTTGTTACGCAGCAACATGCGAATTTTCCGCGCAGAATTTTCATCAAGCGGATCAAGCACGCCCCGGCGACCCTCCGGAAGGTGTGCAACTGTTTGTTCGTCCGCATTGAAAATGTAGTGGTCAAAGAATACCTGCCAGGCTTTTCGTTGCGCTGCCGGCAACTCACGGATGCTCAAAATAGCATGCAGCAGGGAATCCAATGGCGCACCCAGGTAATCCGGCACGGGCAACCACCAGTGATTAATCAGTATGTTGAAACGCTCAAGCCCTTCCACATGATGCCACCACATGCTCGGGATATACACGGCATCGCCGGGTTCCAGCACGGCCGTGCGGGCGTGCTTGATGGCTTCGGCAAAACATGGAAAACGATCAAAATCAGGCCGCTCGAAGTCCACCATGCTGACCGGCTGGCCGGCCGGCGTGAACTCGATTGGACCCACGTACAGGTTCGCGATCTGCTCTGGCGGAAACAGGATAAACCGTCTCCTTCCCCCAGCGACAATGGCGATATTCTCAAGCACATCGTAATGGGCGGCCACCCGGTGACTGTTACCCATCCAGATACGCACGGTTGGCTGGAGACCGGGAAGCTCAAGACGGTTATCGTCGGAAAACCCCGGCAGGCAATACTCGGTCTCCGTTGAACCCATGTAAATGGTCGGTGGCGCGGGATCATTTTTACATTGCTCGAGCTCGTCCAGCACCGCTTCCAGGCGGGTTTCCACCTGTTCAAAGTTCATCGAGCTGAGATCGTCGTTGTAAAACACGCGCCCCTCGTTGGCGGGCGGACCCTTCCAGGCGAGCACGGGTACATCGGCTGCGCACTCGCGCAGGTAGCCGGTCAGTTCTTCGTTAGATGCCTTTGCCTTTTCTATGACCTTCCACTGCGCTGCCAAACCACGTATGACAAAAGGTTCATCCGATTGTGAAACCGCCTCCAGCACATGCTGTTGAGGCTCCAGTTCACGCTCAGCAATGGGGCCCATTCCGCTCAGAATATCAGGCGATGTCATATCAGTTACTCAACCCGCCTCTAAACTCAATATCGCATTTTTACGATCGATCAGCTTGCGAAAGTTTGGCAACGAGGCCAGCATCATGTAAATGCTGCGCAAGTGCCCTGGACTGTGCAGCGCTTCGAGGGCGCTGCCGTTGAGTTCACTCAGTCGTTTCTCATTAATAACGTGTAAGCCTCCGAGCGTGTGCTTTTCACCGTTCGCCAGGCTGTACTCCATCGCAGATGATTCAACCAGGTCCAGGCCAACCAGTAGTTTCGAAAAAGCCTCGTTAATTTCCTTGCCCTGGTGAATGGTCATTAACACGGAGCTGATACGCTCCAGCAGCGGGCTCTCTCCGCCATGCTCCAGGAACACCGGCTCTCCCTCTGTCCGGCTTACCTTGGGATGATCCAGTTCGATGTGAACCACGGGGTTTCGCTTGGGTATGCCCGATTCCACGGTTTCCTGAAAACCGATCAGGAATGGTTCGCGTTCTATGGTCAGTGGTATGTAGCGCGCATCCCAAACTCCCGGACTGAGGAACAGGTTCTCGTTTTTTGACAGCCCCAACAATACCACGGGCTCAAAGTGTCCGGTTTCCTTGTTGCGGGTTAAGAAAATCGGATACTCCATTTGTAGCTCACTGAACTCTACGGGGAACACCCGGGCCACGCTGGCCTCGAATCCCTGGCCCTGGCGGTATCCTGGGATGATTTTCAAATCCTTGTGCGTGATATTGTCAAGTATTGCGTGATTGCTCATGGCATATTCCGGTTAGGTTAAGCGCCAAACGGCGCCGGCCCGCTTTGGGCGTTAAGCTGTCTGCGCCTGCCGGCAGATGCTGTTGAGCAAATCCCGGTTGCTGGACAGTCCACCAATGATGCGGTTGGCAGCTTTATGGTTGTCGATGAAAAATTGTGTAGCTTTTTTGTCACGAGCCAGGTAACGCTCGTTCTTCCTGACTTGCGTATCAAAACCCATACCGTACAAAACATATTGATAGCTTGCCGCGGAAAATATCTCGTCCTGGTAAGGAAAATCATGCAGCCAGGGGGCGCGGTAGCGCCACATTTCCAGTTGCTCACTGAGGCTGTCCGGAATGGTTTCCTGCTTGCGGTTGTCCGTCCAGTACTCCGAATCTCCCCTCTGGCTGAGTATATAGTGGAGCTTAAGAAAATCAATTATCCGATCCCAACGGTAACGGAACAGCTTGTTGTAGCGTTTGGCGACCATCTCCATATCGCGCCGGTCCACCGGGCACTGCTCGACAATGAACTGGCCCGCCAACTCAATCATGACCAGCGCACTGGCTTCCAACGGCTCCAGGAATCCGGCCGACATGCCCACTGCGATACAGTTCCTGTGCCAGAACTTCTCACGGTGCCCCGGTTCAAACTCGAGTTTGCGTGGTTCAAGGGTGTCGATGTCCGCACCCTTGGCATCACAAAGATATTGTCGCAGGATATGTAAGGCCGTCTCGTCATCGGTATGGGCGCTGGAGTAGGTATAGCCGACGCCACACCTCGACTGGAGTCCTATATCCCAGATCCAGCCGGCCGGGCGGGCGGTCGAGTTTGTCTGAGACGCAATGGGCGCGTCTGCATCGGCATACGGCGCCTGGACGGCCAGCGCGGAGTCATTAAACAGTACATCCGACCTGCTGATATAGGGGATGGCATAGTGATCCCCGATGAGCAGGGACCGCATGCCGCTGCAGTCAATGAAAAGGTCCCCCTCAATTTCCGCGCCGCTGGCGGTGCGCAATGACTCGATGTCAGTATCCGGAGATCCGTTGATGCCGATAATGTGATCACGAACGTGACGGACCCCCAACCGCTCAGTGGCATGCTCCTGAAGCATCAGGGCCAGTTGCCCGGCATCCAGGTGATAGCCGTAATTGGCGACAAAGGCGTATTCGGGGGTAGCCAGCTGCTTCGGCGCCAAGTCGCGGTCACACAGGTAGCCCTGGGTGCTGACCGCATTTACAAAACTGACCCGCTCCTTCTGTCCATGCCAGTAGTTGGCCAGGTTCAATTCCCCATAACCGGCGGGAACGCTGAACGGGTGATAGTAATGCTCATCATCGCTCCCCGTGGCCCAGCCGACAAATTTTGTACCTTGTTTAAATGACGCGGAACAGCGGCTCAGAAATTGGGTCTCCGGGATACCTATCATCTCGAGGGTCGCACGCATGGTCGGCCAGGTTCCCTCGCCGACACCGATCGTGCTCACATTCGGGGACTCGATCAGGGTGATTTCCACCGGCGCCTGTTTATCGCCGCGTAATTGGCTTGCCAGCAGGCCAGCCATTAGCCAGCCGGCGCTACCACCGCCCACAATGACTATTTTGCTGACCGTATCACTCATTACATACTTGATCTCATAAAAAAGCCGCTGTAAATACAGCGGCTTTATGGTACTGGCTAGGAAGCGCTTTTAAAAGCGATAGCTGGCCCCGATGCTGTAGCGTGAACCCCATTGGTTGCCACGCAGGAACATCTCTGAATAGCGGGCATATGTCCGCTGAGTTTCGCTGGTGAGGTTGTAGCCCTCGAAAAACACCGTCCAACTGTCACTGACCATCCAGCTCAAGTTGGCGTCCAACTGAGAATATGCCTCAGTAAAGACCGGCGAACCATTGTTCACTCCACCGTTGAAGAACTCGTCGCGCCAGTTGTAGGACACGCGCGTGGAGATATGGTTGTTCTCGTAGAACAATGAGAAGTTAGCGCTGTCACTCAAACCACCGAGGGCAAAGAAATCACCGGCGACTTCGCGATCCACATCCACGTCACCATCAACAAGCGTCGCGTTGGCGACCACGCCAAAGCCGCTGTCACCGAACAGGTGCTGAATCTGGAGTTCCCAGCCGGACAGCGTCCCTTTCTCACCATTAGAGTAGGTAGAAATCTGGTAGATCGCCAAGGGGTCACCAGACATGCCGGGAATAAAGGTATTCGGCGGATTGCCAAGGATTTCATTGGTCCGGGCAAACAATTCCGGATCCGTGATAATCACACCTTCATCGGCCAATTGTGCACGCGCCAGGTTAGCGGCTTCGCCGATATAGGGGTCAGTCAGACCCAGTTCGGCAAAGGTGCCTTCAACCGTCGAGGACACGATGAAATTGTCTACCAGCTTATGGTAATAGCCTACCGATACATAACTACCTTCGCCATAGTACCATTCAAAAGAAACATCGAAATTGTCAGATACATAGGGTTCCAACTCGGGATTACCCGTATTGGCAAAGCGGCTTCCAACCTTGGGGTTGCCCGGGAAAGCACGGGTTGAACCCATCAGGCCGATTGGTGGCCTGGCGATTGAGCGGCTGTAGGAGAAGCGTCCGATCAGCTCGTCGGTAAAAGACATATCGATGTCAAGGTTCGGCAGGAAATATTCGTTCGTGCCGCCGCCTTTCGAAAGTCGCTTATCGTCCGCAAACTCGTAAATGAATTCGTTGCCACCGATCCATACGATCGAGTTCGGCACGGTTTCACTGCCGCTGGATTTGACCTTGGCTTCCTCGTAGCGAATGCCTGCCACCATGTTCACCGGCAGGCCATTGAAGTCATCCGAGAACGTCGCCTGCATATAGATTGATGTGATGGTCTCTTCTACACCCCCTGAACCACTCAGAGGACCGGGCCAGAAGCGACCGCGACCTTCATCCTGAAAGTCAGCACCCCAACTTGGCCAGTACACGCCACCGGCTAGATACGGGTCGTTAGCGCCCACCGTTTCGTAGCCGTCAACAACGGCATCGAATGGGGCTGTCCAGTACCAATCGACAGGAAAGCCGCCGGAATTGCTGAAATCACCCAACAAACCACCAAATTCTTGACGGTTAAAGGTGCTGTCATCCCACCAACCGGCCGACGTCAGCCAGAAACCGGCAGGCAGCTGACCCGAGTAAGCATCCTTACGCGTGAAGTCCTGCTTGATCCGCGAAAAGCCGAAGTCGATACTCTGCAATGCACCACCATCACCTTCCCAGCTGCCGTTGAGCTGCAGTTGCTCAATGCTGTTATCAGTGTTTGTATCAAATGCCTGACCAAACAATGAGCCGATATCGCTGGCATAGAGCTCATCCTGCATCGGACCACCGTTCGGCCCCTCAAAGCCCATATTGAAACGAGGAATACCACCGCCGGAGTAGTTGGCCGTCTTCGTGGTGATGTTGGCTGCCGCACAGTCAGCAGGCCATGCTGGATCGAATGCGCACCAGGCGCCGTCGAATGAGTTACCGATGATCACATTGGCCGAAGACCCGGGCAGGCTGCCCAAACCAGCGCCCTTCAAGGTTGAAGAGGAATCATGGTAGTCAAGCCCAAAGCTCAGATTATCCGTAGCCTGCCAATCCACGTTAAAACCGATCGACTCGTTTTCTTTCTTCGTGTGGTCGCGACCGATGCCTGTGGAATAGTCTCCGCCAGCTTCCGTGACCTCGGTCCAGACGCCACGCTCATTGACCACACCACCGACGTTGGCGCCACCGCCAGTTCCGCCGGTGAACCAGATGCCGAAGCCGTTGGAGTTCTTGGTGAACTCGAGTTCTGAGTAGGTGTAATCAAGTGTCAGCATCAGGCTGTCGGTCGGCGCCCACTGCAGGGCAACTTGAGCGTTGACTCGTTCACGTTCGTTCTCGGCCCATCCGTAACCAGCATCCTGCGGGTACCATTCGCGTCCATCTGCTCGCGCATTGTTGTTGGTCACACCTTCATAACTGCCGACATAGCCGTTCTCAAACCACTGAGCGACCGCTGCGTATTCCTCTCGGTTGTGACGCTCGGAGTAAGAACCGGAAATTGAAATACCGAAGGTGTCGTCGGCGAAGCTTTGGCTGTAGAGGCCGGAAACTTCAGGTGTCCACTCGTCCAGGCCATTCGCATCCTTGGTCGAAGACTCATGGTGCGTTTTGGCCGTGGCCACGGCGCGGAAACCCGGGTTGTCCAGCGGCCGTGCGGTCAGAATATTAATGGTAGCGCCAATACCGCCGGAGGGTAGCCCGGCGCGCGTGGTTTTATACACCTCCACTGCCTGGATACCTTCCGTCGCGATATCGAGGAAGTCGAAGGAACGGCTGTCGCCGGTTGGCATCTGGCGCCCGTTCAGGGTTGTCAGGTTGAAGCCGGGACCAAAACCACGAACCGTGACCTGGGAGCCTTCACCGTTGAATCGATCAATGGATACACCAGGAATACGTTGCAATGCCTCGGCGAGGTTTGTATCCGGGAACTTGCCGATATCTTCCGCCGTAATAGCGTCAACCACGCCAATTGCGTTGCGCTTGCGGTCCATTGAGGCTATCAGGCTCTTGCGTACGCCCGTTACAACAACCTCTTCAACCATCAACGCGTCCTGCTCGCCTGATTCAGCATCTGTGTCCTGCGCCAGAACATTGGACATTGTAAATGCGCCCAATGCCAGCGCAATACCTGCTGATAAAGGCGTCCTAAGGTACTTTTTGCTCTTCACTAATCTATGCTCCCAGAATTCGCTTTGACCGAATTCACATTTGAAAATCTGTTTTTGATTAAATGTAAGCGCTTACATACCTGTATGTTTCTGTGCCTAATGTAAGCGCTTTCCCTAAAGTATCCTATTTTTGGTTAGCTCGTCAACACCCTATTTAATAAAAGAATTCGTTTGGTACGGCCACCAATTGCGGATTTTGCGGGTGTCAATGGGCCTTGACCTGTAAGCGCTTACAGGGTTTCACCCGTTTTCATCAGGCGTGAAATTCAGGAACCATGAAACCATTGTGCGCAAACACCTGTTGCACAAGAAAGCCAAATTCAAGTAAGTTAGTGTCCGGCTTCGATTTAGCGGCCCGCCCTTTTGGCGGGTTTTTTATGCTCGTGATTTATCAAGCTTCGCTTTTATCTCATGAGCCGGCCAGCCTGGCTTGTTTGTATTGCATCAGGGCTCTTAACCAATAAACTTTTCTCCTGGTTTATGGCTTTTCCCCAGGCTCTGGCTCTCGAAGCACAGAAACTCAGTAACAGAACAGAAGGATTGAAATTCACACATGTCCTATCAGGAATTGAACACAAGCACAGGTGAGTGTGCTTCAGCTTCTGGCGATTTTATCGACCTGGAACAAGAACGCTTTTACCGGCTATCACATGTCGACAAGCTAGCGCCCTTTTTTATCAGCCTTGTGTCCGATAGTGACCATTGGATGTTCATATCCTCAACAGGGGGTTTAACCGCCGGCCGGGTATCACCAGACACCGCCCTGTTCCCGTATATCACGGTTGACAGAGTTCATGAGAGCGCAGGCCATACAGGCAGTAAAACGCTGATTCGTGTCGAAACCACAGATGGCCTGCAATACTGGGAGCCGTTCAACCAGGAACACGATCATCACTACTCAGTCAGTCGTCACCTATACAAGAATTTGCTGGGCGATAAGCTGTGCTTTGAAGAAATAAACCATAGCCTGCAATTGGCATTTCGGTACACGTGGAAGACCAGCGAAGAGTTTGGCTTTATCCGTGACTGTGAATTAGAGAATCGTGGCACCAGGACAACAAATGTAGAGCTGATAGATGGTCTGCAAAACATTCTTCCCGCCGGCACTCCGCGGCTTACCCAGACCAATGCCAGCAATCTTGTTGACGCCTATAAATGGAATGAACTGGACGAAAAGACCGGGCTGGCCTGCTTCACCCTCTACTCCGGAATCACGGACCGCGCTGAGCCATGTGAATCACTAAAGGCCACTACCGTTTTTAGCCTGGGGCTTGAGTCGGCCGATATTTTGCTGAGTTCTGCCCAGCTGGATAATTTTCGCCGCGGAGGCAAAGTATGCCCGGAACAGCACAACCGTGGAGTGCGCGGCGCCTATTTAATCAGCACATCGTTGGAGTTACCGCCAGAAACGACACGGGACTGGCAATTGGTTGCGAATATTGAACAAAGCCAACGCCAGGTGGTGGCGCTGCGGAGCCAGCTGGGTAACCCGCATGAATTGTCCCGTATGATCGCGGACTCCATAATGTGCGGCACCGACTCTCTGGCAAAGATCGTCGCCAGCGGCGATGGCTTCCAGCTCACGGCGGAGGAGAGCGTCACTGCACATCACTACGCCAATTCTTTGTTCAATATTATGCGGGGCGGTATTTTTGATGATCAATACCAGGTTTCTGCGCGCGATTTTTCCCGCACCATTGGTATGTTCAATCAAGCGCTATATCAACGCCACAAGGATATGTTCCAAAGTCTGGATGAGCGGCTGTCTTTCAGCCAGCTTCAGTCAATCATCAAGCAGCAGGGCGACCCCCAGCTGGAACGTCTTGGCCTGGAATACCTGCCAATCACCTTTGGCCGCCGTCACGGTGACCCCAGCAGGCCCTGGAACCAATTTGCGATCAACCTCAAGGACAAGAACGGTGACCGCCTGCTTTCCTACCAGGGTAACTGGCGGGACATTTTCCAAAACTGGGAGGCTTTGACTTTCAGCTACCCGGATTTTGTAGAAAGCGTAATTGCCAAATTTGTTAACGCCTCGACCATGGATGGATATAACCCGTATCGCATTACCAAGGAAGGCATAGAGTGGGAAGAAGAGGACCCGGAAGACGCCTGGAGTTACATTGGCTATTGGGGTGATCACCAGATCATTTATCTGCAAAAACTCCTTGAGGCCTCCAACCAGTTTCATCCGCAAAGGCTGAGCGAATTACTGCATCAACCCATTTTCAGTTATGCCAATGTCCCATACCGGATTAAGCCGTTGAGCTCGTTATTAAAAGACGCAAAGAGCACGGTGGAGTTTGATCATGCACTGGCGAGTCTGATTGAGAAAAGGGTTGCTGACATAGGGGCCGATGGCAAACTGGTGCTGAATGAAAAGCACGAGGTTTACCAGGTTACCCTGCTGGAAAAGCTATTGGTACCCTTGTTGAGCAAGCTCGGCAACCTGGTCATCGATGGTGGTATTTGGCTGAACACGCAGAGACCGGAATGGAATGACGCCAACAATGCACTGGTGGGTCACGGCCTGTCCATGGTCACGCTTTACTACCTGCGCCGATACCTTTGTTTTTTACAGACCTTACTGACCAATCAGCCTGAGTCGGTCTCGTTGTCAGAGAGCGTAAGTCAGTGGCTGACGGCAACAGCATCTGCCCTGGCAAAAATTCGCCCACTCCTGGGAGGGGAGCCGATCTCGGCCGGACAAAGATATCAGACCCTGGTGCAGCTGGGTGAAGCAGCCAGCAGTTACCGTCACTCGATCTATCAGCAAAATTCATTTTCTGAACGCGCACCCCACTCAACCAGCAACATCAGCGACCTGATATGCGATGCCCTCGCCGCCGTTGATCACACCATCGCCACCAATCGGCGTGAGGATGGCCTTTACCACTCCTACAACCTGTTAAATGTGCAATCTGAGTCCATTGAGATCGACGAGTTGTACCCGATGCTTGAAGGCCAGGTGTCGGTTCTGAGTTCGTGCGCGATTGCCCCGGCAGAGGCTGTCACAGTTCTGAAGAATTTATTTGCCAGCGATATTTACCGTGCAGACCAGAAAACCTTCATGTTGTACCCGGATCGACAGCTTCCGGGGTTTTTGGAAAAAAATCGTGTGCCAGACGAACAGGTCAAGAAAATACCTGTTTTGCTGGATATGCTCGCGAACAATGACCATTCCCTCCTCGAAAAAGACATCGAAGGCTGCTACCGCTTCAACGCTGACTTTACCAGCATTGCCAACCTGGACCACCAGATCGATCAGCTGATTCCGCGCTATGGTGACAGGCTCAGGGAGTCTCGGGATCAATTACGCGCATTGTATGAAAATGTATTTAACCACCAGGCTTTTACAGGCCGCTCCGGGGGTATGTTTGGTTTTGAGGGCCTGGGTTGTATTTACTGGCACATGGTTGCCAAGCTTTTATTGGCGGTGGCTGAAAACTTCTTTGCGGCACTCGAGCAAGGCGCTGACGGGGAGACCTGCCAGGATCTTGGACGCTTGTATTACCGCGTCCGCGAAGGGCTGGGGTTCAACAAAACTCCGGCCGAATATGGTGCATTTCCGACCGACCCATATTCCCATACCCCGGGACAGGCTGGTGCCCAGCAACCGGGCATGACCGGCCAGGTCAAGGAGGAGCTGATCGCTCGCTTCATGGAATTGGGAATACGGGTCAATAACGGCACTGTGAGTTTCCTACCCGCCCTGCTTCGCCCCTGCGAATTTATTGCCACGGCCAGCGAGTTTCGTTATCTGGACGTGGATGGTAACTGGCAGACCTTGTTGGTTCCGGACTCCGGCCTGGCATTCACCTGGTGCCAAACGCCTGTGCTTATGATACTGGACGACAACGCCGAGCCTGGTCTGACGGTTCACTTTGATGATGGAACAAACCAGGCGCTGGCAAACTCGACTCTACCGCCCGAAGTGAGCACTGAACTGTTTATGCGTAACGGACGTATACGACGACTTGACCTGGTGGTGCATAAAAACCAGCTGTTTACAGAGTAATTGAGAATGCCCTGTAACGATCGATAACCGCAATCCCGGCACTGCAGCCGGGTTATTACTAATAATGCCTGGGAGGACAGACCCCGGGCTCAAGCGGGCGCTCACCTTCAAGGGCGGCATAGCTGCAATCTTCAAGTATCAATGGTGACCGGTGTTCATACTGGTTGAACACGCTGGTTTTGCAATTTTGCTTAGGCCCAAAAATACACCCCAGGTTACTTTGTCTCGCCGGGAGTCTTCGTCAACGGTATACCAAACAGCTTAACCAGTGGCAGTGAATCAATGGCCGTGTGGCCCCAGTTTGTGGCCGTAAAATCTGATGGTGTATAGCTGAAGGTTCCGTTACTTTCGTCTGAAAACTCAAAATAGGCGATGCCGCCGTCTTCGCGAATAACACTGTCCTTGTCGAATTCCCCGTAACTCATACCACGAGGTGAGTCGAATTTAATCTCCAGCCCATTGCCGTCAATCTCGCCGGACCCAACCAGAAACATGGGGTTGCCTTCCGTGTCGTAGGTATACCAGTAAATGATGGCCAGTGGAGCCCCGGTTCTGGTTTTACCAAACTCCATGGAAAAACCGTGGCCACTCTGGGTGTCGTTGTACCACGAACCCGAGTACTGCGAACCCGGCACATCTTCATCTTCGGGCAGAGAAGAGCCACCCAGTTCGGTAAAACCATTATCGATGATACGAATATAATCAACCTGCATTTGAGCCGGCATGGCTGCAGTTATCTGGTCACTGCCGAGCAATCCGGTGTAGGTTCCGCCGACCGCCACATTGAGAATGATGAAATGGGGGTTGTGAAATTCACTGCAGCTTGCACAGGTATCAATCTCGATGTGGAAAGTCCAGACTTGCTGGCCATCGATATAGGTGGTTATCCGCTCGGGTGTCCAGTCCATACTGAACACATGAAACTCGTCATTGATATCGTCCACCAAATCCAGCGAGCGGCTGAAGCTGGCCCAGCTTCCATCGTTATCCCAGTGAGCGGCCGAGCCTATGCGCCGATTGATGCGACCCACAGAAATGGCCGCAGAGCTCCCCATTTCCATAATGTCCAGCTCCCCGCAATACGGCCAGCCAACCAGGCCGAAGTTATTACCGAGTGTCCAGAAAGCAGGCCACAGTCCATCGGCCAGGTTGGGGACCTTGATTCGTGCTTCAATGGTGCCGTATTTGAAGGTCAGCTTGTCCTGTGTCCGCACCCTGGCCGAGGTGAACTTGCCCATATCCTCCTTCACCGTAATGACCAGGTTTCCGTCTTCTATCCTGACGTTTTCGGCTGAGTTGGTATATTCCTGCAACTCCTGGTTGCCCCACCCGCTATCACCGAGGTCATACGACCAGACCGCGTCGTCAAGCGCTGTGCCAGTGTCGAATTCCTCACTCCAAATGACTTGTGCATGGGCCGGGTTCAGGGCACCGGCAAACAAACCAACCATTAGCAGGGCTTTAATTGATAAGTACGACAGCCTTGAAGACGGTCCCGGGTGACCAGGCGTAAACTTTTGTTGGGATATAAAAGGTATAGACACGTATGAGCTCTCTAAACAATTAATTTAACGTTTTAAAAAAACCAACCCACCCTGCTGAAGCACAGGGCGGGTTGATCAGTAAATCTCACTTTCAGACGAACGGTGAACTACTCGGTCGTGGTGAAGAACTTGTCCGCCGGGATACCAAACAACTTGGTAAGAGGCAGCGCCTCAATCGGGGTTGTGTGACCCCACTCGGTAGTGGAAAAGTCTGACGGCGTGTAACTGAAAACGGCATTATCACGATCGATAAATTCAAATACGGCGATGCCGCCATCCGGGCGTTCCACAGTGCTTTTATCGAAAACGCCGTATTGCATCCCGTAGGGTGACTGGAAGGTAATCGTCACCGTGTTGCCATCCGGCGTTCCGGCTCCTGTCATAAAGATTGGTTGACCAGCATCGTCATAGATATACCAGTAAACAATCGCCAGCGGCGCACCATTCAGCACACCAAATTCGATGGAAAAGCCATGACCACTCTGTGACTCGTTGTACCAGGATCCGGAATGCGCCGGACCGATTTCCATGGGGGTGAGCTTAATATTATCGTAGAGCACCGCTGAGGTTCCCCATGACTGGCCAAGGTCAGGTACCACATCATTGTAAAAACCGAACTGCAGCAATTTGCCAACCATTTCTTCCTCAATAGTGAATTCGACAGCATGGAGCAAGGTGGAGACATCCTCCGGCGTGGTGGCGGCAGGTGGAGTGGTCTTTACGGTCTCAAACAGGATCTCGGCATAACCATTGCTCGGATCCAGCACTTTCACAAACGCTGCAGTGTATTCGCCATTGGCGGGCGCGCCGTCCTTGTCCTGGGCGACATCAAATGAGAACGAGTAGGCGCCAGCCGCGGGGGCATCCATTTCCTGAAAAATCAGGGTCCGCGCACAAACTCCTTGAACGTTGTACTGGTTACCGTAGACCCTCAGCATGTTGGTCAAAGCGCCATCCCAGGCCGGAACTTCAAGCCCTGCACGATAGTAATCACCGGTGCCTTCAGGCACGGTAAAGAAGTTTCGGTTTGCTGCCTCGTAGTCACTTGAATCGCCATCATCGAAGGGTCCAAACCCACCGACATAATCGGTGCATGCTTCATCCGCAAACCACTGGTCAAACCAGGTCCAGTCATTGCCAATCACGGCCTGGTCCTGTACACGGTCTTCAAAATCATCCGTGAACATAACCTGTGCTGCGAGTGGGCCGCTAAACGTGACCATTACCAGCAAAATGCCACTCATCAAAATTAAAGTTTTCAACGCAATTCTCATAACAAACTCCTAAAATTACCTAAGCTTTAACCGTTACTTAAAAATCGTAACGGAATTTAACACCATATGCCCGTGGCGGTGCATAGCTGGCCTTGATATACCCTGGGCCATAATCCGCCCAGTTACGGGTTCGCTCATCAAACAAATTGTAAGCATATAACTCCAAACCCCAGCGCTTTTCTTCATTGATCAGCCTGAGGGAGGCGTTCACGGACGCATATGCTTTCTGACCACTGTGGAAGGGTCCTTCGTCAAAATTGTTGTCCTGGAAGAAAATTTCATCCTGCCAGTGCACAGTTACCACCGGGCTCAAACGCATACCATTGTCAAAGTAGAAATTATGTTCGGCGGTAACGGTAGCGGACCATTTTGGTGACCACGGTAACTGGTTGCCCCTGAAGTTGGTGGGCCGGGTATTGGGTGCTGCAGGATCTGAGTTTTCAACCTCAGGCGGGCACTCGGTAAGACCAAGCAGCGCTCTTTCAAAACAGAACCAGCCATCACCTGCCGGCAAGTTCTTGATTTCAGCATCCAGATACGCCAGCCAGCCATAAATTCGGCCACCATCGTAAGGAGTCCAGTCAATTTCGAGTTCGATACCACTGATGGTTGATGAGGCAATATTGGTGGTCAGCAGGGTTCCAATATCATTGCCACTGTTAACACTTTCACCCACGATTGCCCAAAATGTTTTCTGCATGTCGTCATATTGACTGTAGAAAACATTACCAAGCAGATTCAGCTTGCCCCCTGCCAGGGTGCTTTTAAAGCCCAGTTCATAGGTGGTGACTTCTTCGGGGTCATAATCAAACGTGGTCCAGTTGCCGCACTCACAGGTATCGATATTGTCGCCAAATCCGCCGGCTTTATAACCGGTCGCGGCATAGCCGTAGATAAACAGGTTGTCCCTGGCAATATAATCAAAGCCCAGTCTCCAGGTACCTTTGCTCCAATCCGCCTTATGGCTGTTGTCGGTTCCAGGCACCCGCGAGATAAAGTCGGGGCCCAGGGTGCCATCGTCCGGCGCCAGGTCGTCTGACTGGTAGTAATCGGTCCAATAAGGCACATCGAAACCATAAAATGGTGTTCCATCACCCACGAAGCTCCAGCTTTCATACCAGAATGTGTTGTCGGCATCAGCGGAATAAAGCCCCGGGTTGACCCAGTAACCGGTGGTGGCATGGGTAGAGCCATTCTTGTCCTGTTTTTCGTCCCAGGAGTAGCGGTAGCCGGCGGTAAGGTTCAAACGATCATTGACGCTGTAATCAAACTGCGCAAACAGCGCCTGGGATTCAACCGTTCTTTCCGGTTGAACAAATGACTGTGCCAGTGGGCGGATGGATCCGCAACAGAATGGTATTTCCACGTTAAATTTAATTTCATTGTCTTCTTCCAGGTAGAAGAATCCACCCAACCATTGAAGATTGGAATCTGACTCTGATTTGAATATCACTTCGTGAACGGTCGACTTGTAGTATGAGTACTCTGTTTCCAGCGCCAGGTCTTCAAACGGTTGTAAGTTTGCCAGATCAAAGCCAAGGTCAATGTAGGCTTGCGGGTCACGTATCAGAAAACCGCCAGGCCCACCAAAAAGGGCTTCCATTGCCAGGCCATATCCGGGGTGGTCCGGATCGGGAAAGGCCCCTGCATCCTGGTCAAACAACTGGGAGCGATCCTGCTCTGAATACGCAAAACGATATTCCACCGAAACGCTTTCGGAAGCATCCCAGGCAAATTCCGAGCGAATGGT
>CALJWY010000321.1 GCA_937974465.1 uncultured Lysobacterales bacterium
GCTGACATCTGCTTTTTCCGACACGGAAGCCTCCAGGCGCACCGGGATCGGCTCTTTTTCGCGTCCCTGGTGAATATAAGTCACATCCTCCCCACCAAGTGCCATCGACACTGCACCACTGACCTGGCTCTGCGATACCCCCAACAGCGCCGCACGCTGACGATCAACTTCAATCACGTAGCGCATGGCGTCTGACTCAACACTGCTGTCGATGTCCGAAATATCACCGGTTTCGTGGAAGATTGTTTCCAGCTTTCGCGCCAGCTGTTTCTGGGCTGCATAATCAGGCCCGTAAACTTCCGCAACGATAGGAGACATCACCGGTGGCCCCGGCGGGACCTCGACCACCTTGACAGATGCTCCGTGTCTGGACGCTATCTCAGCCAGTGCAACCCGTACATCGGATGCTATTTCATGACTGGCCCGGTCACGCTTGTGTTTATCCTGCAGGTTTACCTGGATATCACCCATGTTACCGGCTTCCCGCAGATAGTACTGGCGCACCAGGCCATTGAAATTGATCGGTGCCGCGGTACCCACATAGACCTGGTAATTGATCACCTCCGGAACTGTTTCAATGCTTGCCGCCAACTCATCCAGAACCGCCGCAGTGTTCTCGACCGGCGTTCCCTCAGGCATATCCACAACCACCTGGAACTCCGATTTGTTGTCAAACGGGAGCATTTTCAAAACCACGGATTGTGTCAACACCAGGGCCATGGCAATGCCGATCAGGCCCAACAGGCCGGTATATAAAAACACCCTTGCGCGTCGACCGCCAGACCGAACCAGGAAAGGCAACATCAGGCGTTTGACCAGTTTATGCAGCGCTCCATGCGCCCCATCATCATTGGCATGAGCTTGCTGCTGTCCCAGCAAACGGTTACATAACCAGGGTGTAAGCACCAGTGCAATGGCCAGTGAAAACAACATTCCCAGGGAAGCATTGATAGGGATCGGACTCATGTACGGGCCCATCAGGCCGGAGACGAAAGCCATTGGCAGGAGTGCGGCGATCACCGTAAAGGTCGCCAGGATGGTTGGGCCACCCACTTCATCGACCGCAGTCGGTATCAATGCGTCCAGTGGCCCCTTGTGCAACGACCTGTGACGATGAATATTCTCAACCACCACAATGGCGTCATCCACCAGGATACCAATGGAAAATATCAGTGCGAATAACGACACCCTGTTGATGGTAAATCCCCATGCCCACGAAGCAAACAGGGTCACCATCAAGGTCACCACCACCGCTGTGCCAACGATCAGGGCCTCCCGCCATCCAATGGTCAACAGGACCAGCAAAACAACCGATGCAGTTGCAAATGCCAGCTTGCTGATCAGTTTCACTGCTTTGTCATTTGCGGTCTTACCGTAATCCCTGGTGATCGTGGTTTCAATGCCATCCGGTATATGTGTCGATTTGAGTTGCTCAAGACGTTCGATGACGGCATTGGCTATGCTGGTGGCATTGGTCCCGGTTTTCTTGGAAATCGCCAGCGTAACCGCCGGAGAAAAGCCCACCTGGCCATGCCCGGCATCGGCGTGGGCCGGGCCGCTTGCAAACCAGACATACGACTCGGGCTGATCACTGCCGTGACTCACATTTGCAACGTCGCCCAGAAAAACCGGGCGGCCATCAAAAACACCCACCACCAGTTCCGATATATCTTCAGGCCCTGACAGGAAAACACCGGTCTGGACAGGAATTTCCTTACTGCCGGATACCAATGAACCGGCCTGCCGCACATCGTTACCGGCCTTCAGGGCCATTCCCAGGTCGTCAAGCGTCAGGCCAAAGCCTGCAACACGTCCCGGATCCAGTTCAACGTGAACGATATCTTTCGCACCACCAATGGAATAGACATTGCGGGTACCCTGGATACGCTTCAGCTCGGCTTCAAGTGCATGGGCAACCTTGAGCAAATCGTGGGCGCCACGCTCCTCGTCCCTGGTCCACAGTGTCACCGCGATTATCGGCACATCATCGATACCCTTTGGCTTGACCATGGGGGCACCGATTCCAAGGTTTGCAGGTCGCCAATCCTGGTTTGAATAGATCGCGTTATATAGTTTCACGAGCGACTCGGTGCGGTCCTCCCCCACCTCAAACTGCACGGTCAGCACCGACATGCCAGGGCGTGAAACCGAGTAGACATGCTCTACATCCTCGATCTCGGCCAGCACCTGTTCCATCGGAATTGAGACAAGGTTTTCCACCTCAACCGACCCGGCCCCGGGAAACGGAACAAAGACGTTGGCAAAGGTCACATCAATCTGTGGCTCTTCCTCGCGCGGAGTGATAAATACGGCAAACAGACCGAGCAACAACGCGGTCAATGCGATTAGCGGTGTTAACTGGTTGTTCTGGAAACCACTGGCAATCCGGCCTGAGATTCCAAGTTGATCAGTCATGATTCAAATCCATTTCGCCTTTTGCGACCATACCTGCAAGAACCGGGTCCATTGCAACGGACTCTCCAGCCTGCAGCCCCGACAGAATTTCCACATGATCACCAAACCGTTGCCCGGTGCGGACCTGTCTCAGCCGTACACCACTGGCACTGACGACATAGGTGGCGGTGACCTCACTTCGATGCAGGACCGTTTCAACCGGGACCAGCAGACGTTCCGCTTCTCCGATCGCGAAAGCCACCTTGACGAACATTCCCGGATACAGCCCGAACTGACCCTCCGGCAGGTCAAGCCTGACGCGAAATGTGTTGGTAACCGTGTCGGCGACGGGAAACAGGGTAATACTTCCGGAATCCACCCGGCCCTCGGTGGTAATCACGGATGCAACAGGGTTTTTCCGCACCTCCGCTGCAACTGACTGGGGCAGATCAACGCTAACCCGCAAGCGTTCCAGTGACAGGCCCGATAGCAGCGGTTGCCCCGGTTGGACTGTTTCACCCATCTCGACGTGGCGCTTGGTAACGATGCCGGCATAGGGTGCCTTGACGGTCGTGTATTCCAGCTTTTGACGGGCTGCATCAACGGCTGATTCACTGGCTGCCACACGTGCCCTGGCAGATTCCCTGCCCGCCTCGGCACGGTCCAGGTCACGCTGCGAACCGAGGCCTCTCTGCTGCAGGTTCTGGGCACGGCGGTACTCTTCTTCCGCCTCGGTACTGCGCGCCCGGGCTTCAAGCAGTTGTGCCTCGGTCTGGCGCAGCGCGGCCTGCTGTTCCTCGTCGGTGAAGCGAACCAGCACTGAGCCCACCTCGACATAATCGTCAACATCATAATTCAACTCGGAAATGCGGCCACCGGTCTGTGCCGA
>CALJWY010000322.1 GCA_937974465.1 uncultured Lysobacterales bacterium
CTCACCCGTCCGCCACTCGTCAGCGCCAAGTTCACCCCGAAGGGATCACAGCGGCCTGTTACCGTTCGACTTGCATGTGTTAAGCATGCCGCCAGCGTTCAATCTGAGCCAGGATCAAACTCTTCAGTTTAAAGTTTTCGACTTCAGACCGAGGCCGAAGCTTCGAATCGTCCGTCTAATAGTTTTAGCTGAAAGCTGAACCTTGCTCCCAATCAATTTTATATCTAAAAAATTAGGGCATGGTCGCCCTCTGTCTATCATGGCTTTACCCATGACGCGAGCGCCCACACAAGTTACCTGTTCATTGTTAAAGATCGTTCACTCTAAAGATGGCATTTCGCTCATCAGTCCAGCACAAAAACCCTGCAGCATTTCCTTTCGGCTTTTGCCACATTCGAAGACCCCATTTCAAGAATCTCACCCCAGTGCTGGAGCGGGCCGCCTAGTATACACGTAGACCAATTTAAGCGTCAACGTTTTTCATCCAATTGCTCCGTTTCCGGGTTGATCGGATGACCAGCGAAGGCGCATTATAGGGCTAGGAATTACTGTGTCAACACTTGTTTCGCAAATAAAGTGAAATTAGTTTTTCAATGTCTCGAGTCTGGCCCGCAAAAGCCCCGTTTCTAACTGCCCACATCCGCCCGGAGAGACCCTGTTTGCAATGCTTTGGGCCACGATGTCACGGCTGATTCCTTTCGATTCATCCATCACGGTTTTGTATGCCTCGCGAAACGGAACCCCCTGCCGGGCCTTGTCCATGGCCAGATCAGTGGCCAGCATTTCCGGCGTGATTGATTCAAGCATGCGCTCTACCTGCCACTCGATCCCGCCCAGAAGGTCAGGCAACAGTCTCAAAGCCTGCAGACCTTTTTCGAACGCCCGCAGCAGAGGTGGTTTGGTTGCCTGCAAATCACGCTGATACCCGGAGGGCAAACTCAACACGGCCGCAAGCTCTGCTTGCGCGCCCTGCACCACACCATGAACAGCACGGAGCAATTCTACGGTATCGGGATTGTTCTTGTTAGGCATGATGCTGGAGCCAGTGCAGTACCGTGCAGGCAGCTTCACGAAACCAAACTCCCGGGTCATGAACAGACTCAGGTCCCATGCCAGGCGACGTAAATCAAGCGTACATGCGGACAAAACCGAAAGCGCCTGCAATTCGATTTTTCCACGACTGTTTTGCGCGTATTGGGGGTTAACCACCATGCGCGAAAAACCGAGGTCCTCAGCAACCGCTTGCCGGGACAATTTGAGATTAACACCAAAACCTGAGGCTGTTCCCAGCGGCGATGCATCAAGCCATTGTGATGTCAACACAGCGAGCTCGGCATTGTCGATAAATGCCTCTGCATGTCCTGCCAGCCACAAGCCGACGGAAGAGGGCATTGCTGACTGCAAATGGGTATATCCGGCCATCGGAATGTCACCTTCAGTGGCCGCTCTCGCCAATAAAACTTCTGCAATCTGCACACATATTGATTGCACTTGTGCAAGGCGATCCTTCATATATAAACGCAAGGCCACTGCAACCTGGTCGTTACGGCTTCTGCCGGTGTGGATCTTACCGCCAATATCTCCGAGCATTTCCGTCAACCAGAACTCTATGGCTGAGTGCCCATCCTCAAACTTGCTATCGAGTTCGCGGCTACCCGACACGATGTCTTGTTGAATTTTCTGCAGCCCGCCCAATAGCCGGGTTGATTCTTCTGCGCTGAGAATGTCAATTTGTTGAAGCCCTCTTACGTGCGCCGCACTGGCTTGCAGATCAAACAGAAGCAACTCCTTATCCAGCACAACATCTTCACCCGCCAGAAAGGCCATTATCGCGGGGTCAGCACTTTCACCTTTGCCGGCTTTTTTCCAGATCAAATCTTTCATCATTTTATCCCTGTGTGCTCATCCAGGCCAAAAGCCAGGTTCAGGTTTTGCATCGCCTGCGATGCAGCACCTTTGAGCAAATTATCCAAAACCACGACCAGGCTTCCGTGCTCAGGAGCTCTCTCGTCAATGGTAAAACCACCGATATGAACCGCCGGTGTTCCCTGCACCGCACGCACCTGTGGAATATCCCTGCTTACCTCGATCATGTTCTCGCCAGCATAGGCCTTGTCAAAGACCATGAATAACTCATCGGCACTTGTCGCCCGGTCCAGCTCGAACGATATGGTCAGCGAGATTCCGCGGAAAAATTCAGCCACATGGGGCATAAACCGCACCGGGGTTTGCAACTGGTGACTAATTTCCTTTTCATGCATGTGCCCACTTAATGAGTATGGAATCAGGTTGTCACGCAATACATCCGGATCATTTTTAGGCGAAGGGGTTTTACCCGCACCGCTATAACCCGACACACCAAAAATAACAGGTGCAGACAGCAGCTGGTCTTTCAGTGGGAGTAACCCGAGCTGTGAACCTGTTGCATAACAACCGGGGTTGGCTATCTGGCGCGCCTGCCTGAGTTGCGCCCTGAAGCGCTCAGGAAGACCGTAGGTCCAGTCACTATCGAAGCGATAATCGGCACTGAGATCGAGGATTCTGGCTGCGGGGAATTCGCTTCGAATCCTTTCCACCCACTGCCTGGCCACTCCATTTGGCAGGGCCAGAACCCACGCGTCCGCTGGAAAGGATGAAACGCCCCCCGGGTCCAAGCGGGTAAACGTACTGCCATCATCCGGCCAATCCGCACATGCAGAATGTATGCTCTGACCCGCCGTAGTGCTTGAACTGGCAATACCCAGATCAAAATCAGGGTGGCCGGCAATGATGCGCAGCAACTCCGAGCCCGTATAACCTCGGCCGCCAATCAGGTTGATGCTATGTGACCCGCTCATTCGTCAACCCACCCTGAATCCCGGGTCAGCGCATCCGCCACACAGCGCTCCCTCTGCTCTGCCTGCCCCACCCCAATTGTGAACACTACCCACTGCCCTGAGCGGTTGCTGCTATCGGCCTGCTGAAAATACCAGGGCGTGACCGGATTTGTATAACGCGAGCGCCAATAAAGGGCCGGGTACCGGGCCCGGACCACCTGCCAAATTGCTGCACCGAGGCCTTCACCCTGGGCCTCGGAGGTCACGATAAACTTATCAAGGTAAGGGAGACCATCCTCGCCATTTGTTATCACCGCCGCGGCACGGCCGGTTTCAGACAGAAGGATCAAAGGCTCATTCAAGCCTGCAAACCAATCATCCCGGAGTTTGCGCTTAAATGAATGTTCGACCAGTTTTTTGACCTGGTCCAGGGTTTCTACGTCCGGATTCTTGTAGACCTTGATCGCTTCACCTTTCCTGACCAGCGTGCCCGCGCCACGGTAGGTGAATAATTCCCGCGTCAGGTGCGCTGCCGAGGTGATCGATACCGACGTATCATCCGGTAAGCGCTGCAACATTTCATTGATCTGCTGGAGCTTCAATCTCATCCCGGAATGCAGCCAGGGCTGTTGCATCAGGGCCTCGTAATCATTGGTCAGGCTCACTGCCGAAATGATCCTGTCCTGGCGGTCCAGCAAACCGCCGGTTGGCGAAAGAAAAATGACCTTGTGGGGACGCAACTTCCAGACCAGTTCGCGGGTGGCAATATCAGCATTGATATTGAGCACCTGGCCGGAAGGGGATTCCCCCAGGCAGGTTAAAACAGGCACCGCGCCACTACGCACAGCGCTTTCAACCGCGCTTAGTTCGACCGCCTCAACCTCACCCACAAGACCCAGGTGTTGCTGATCAAGATAGCTACATTGGAATACACCATGCTGGATACCCCTGGCCCTTATACCCCTGTCTTCCAGCGCCTCTACCAGCCGCAGATTCTCCTTGTACATCAAAGGCCGTGCGACCGACATCACGGCTTCGCTTGTGACCCGCAGGCCTTCACGGCGCTCAGTCTCGATTCCGGCATCCGCCAGCGCCTGGTCCAATTGAGGTCCGGCACCATGCAAGACAACGGGTATCAACCCCAATCGGTGCAAAAAGGCGAGCGCCGAGGTGAGCTCATCCATATGGTCCCGTAAAATACCGCCCCCAACCTTGACCACCGCAAAACGTGCCTGGTTGGTTCCGGAGTACTCTTTCAGGTATTGCTGTGCTTCGCGGCTGGAACCCAGCTGCGCAAGTAATTCATGGACGATTCGGCGTACTTCAGGCATGACTGTTTACCAATTGTGTGTAAATTTCCAAGGCGCGCTGCAACTGCGCCAGGCTGACCCATTCATTCTGAACATGTGCCTGGGCTATATTACCCGGCCCCAGTACGATGGCCGGTATACCGGCCTGTGCAAATAACGAGGCCTCGGTCCAGAAATCAACAGCAGAACCAGCGTTGAGCTTATGCGAGTCAACAAAGGCTTGCGCCTGTTTTGTATCATGACCACCGGTAGGCATGGGTGGCCCCGAGAATGGAACATGCCAGGTCGCGGAATCACTGCTATCAAGGCCGGTCATCTGGTCAAGGAAATCTTCGTTACTTTCCCCGGGAGACAAACGGGCACTCCAGTGCAGGTTTGCCTGGTCAGCAATGATGTTTGATTTGATACCGCCGTGAACCTCACCAACATTAAAACAGGGTCGACGGCCATCATTGTCCATTTGCGAGGCCAACTCGACAGCAGCAGCAACCCAGGACGATAACTTGTGCAGCGCATTGTCCGCCAACGCTCGAGGCTCGGACGAATGACCGGACACGCCTGCGAACTCACCTTTGACCGACAGGTAACCCCGGTGACTCAACACCGCCAGGCAATCCGTTGGCTCCGCAACCACTACCTGTCTAAAAGACCTGGCCTGTTCAGTTTTGACAAACTCAGCCACGCAGCAACCACTGGCACCCTCTTCGTCAGTGGTGAACAGCATGGCCATGGGTTTGTCCGTCGTCTGTGCTATCTCGAGCAGACAGGCTGCTGCACCCTTGATATCACAGGTTCCGCGGCCATAAACCCGGTCACCCTCCCGGGTCATCTCAAGGGCCGGGAATTTCGCGCCCTTAACTACCGGAACGGTGTCCAGATGGACGTTAAACAACAATTCTGGCTTACCCCGGAGGGCCAGCATACTGACACGGCCCTGGCCATGGTCTGTCATCTCTATCGCGAAACCTGGCCCCAGGGTATCGCTAATCCAGGCAAAAACAGGTGATGCAGCATCCAGCGACCTTGGTGGGTTTTGTGTATCAAAAGCGACCAGGCTCTCAAGATGGCTCAGTACCGCATTGATATTCATTTTGCCTTATTCCTGACCCGCATGGCGGTGGTTGAACTTTGCCCGATCAACTTGATGAAGCCCTCGGCCTCCGTGGGTGACCAATTGCAACTCTGTGCGTATACCGCATCGGGGTCATGGACGATGAAATCCGAGTCAACGGCGACTGCATGCATGGAACCACCGGTTGTCTCAAGCGTCACCGTTCCGGTGACATGCGATTGCGAGCTGGACAAGTATGCTTCAAGATCTGTTTTGTGCGGCTCATAAAAGAATCCGGTGTAGACCAGCTCGGCCCAGCGCTGCGCCACCTGGTGACGAAACTGGTTTTGTAACCTTGTGTTGACACAATCTTCCAGCGCCTGGTGCGCCAGTAACAATGCGTCAATACCGGGACATTCAAATACAATTCTGCCTTTGAGGCCGATGGTGACATCACCGGTGTAGATATGCCTGCCCACACCATAACGGCCAAATTCGCTGTTCAGGTACTTGAGGATATCCGGTCCTGCCAGCGCCTCGCCATTGACCGCAACCGCTTTACCTTTCTCAAAATCAATGTTCACCTGCAAGGCTTGCCCGGGCCACTCTTTCCTCGGTCGCACCTGCTGCCAGGTGCCTGCGTCAGGAGCTTCAAACTGGTCTATTTCACTACCCGAAATGGTGACCCCCAGCAGGTTCTCATTGATGGAATATTTGCCGGTCTTTTCCGGTATGGAAACTCCGGCCTCTTTCAACAGGCCAATTTCGATATCCCTGATATTGCCCGGCAGCTTTTGCAGGTCCCTGACCGGTGCGTGAATCTCGTAGTCACCGATACTGCGGACAGTCTGGTCAAACCGCAGCTGATCATTGCCCATGCCTGTACAGCCATGCGCAAAGTGCCTCGTCCCCAACTCGTCGCACAAGGCCAGGCTTAACCTGACAATCAGGTAGCGGTCTGAACACAGCATCGGGTACTCACCCAACACCCTGGATTGACTCCACACAAGTGGCACGACAAACTCATCCCAAATCTGCTGGCTCGCGTCCACCAGGTGGTGCTGAGTTGCCCCCAGTGACAGGGCGCGTTCCTCGATCCAGTTGACCTCTTCGCTACTCAACCCACCCGTATCCACAAACACGGTGTGAACCTCATAACCCTTCTCACATAATTCCAACACGCAATAACTGGTATCCAGACCACCGGAAAATGCCAGTACCAAAGGGGTTTTTTCGTTGCTACTCATTGATCCGCTCCGAGTAATTTCATCATCAGGGCCTTCTGCACATGCAGGCGGTTTTCCGCTTCATCCATGGCCAGGCAGTAAGGGGCGTCCATCACGCCATCGGTGGCTTTTATATTTCTGCGCAAAGGCAGGCAATGACTGAACAGGCCGTCATTGGTCAACGCCATTTTTTCTTCATCGACAATAAAGTGGCGATACTTCTTGCGTAACTCATACTCTGCTTCCGGTCTGCCGTAATATGGCAATGCGCCCCAGCTCTTGGCGTAGACGAAATCCGCACCACTGTAAGCCGATTCAATATCATGGCTGACCTGCAGGGAACCCCCGCTGTGGGCTACGTTTTCCTTTGCTGCATCCATAAATTGCGCATCCAGCAGGTAATCCGGTTCCGGGCACAACAGTGTCACATCCATACCAAATTTTGTACCGATGAGTAGTGCGGAGTTGGCAACGGCCGTGTTCAGGGGGCGCGGGTGCCAGGTCCAGGTCAGTACCATCTTGCGTTTGGCAACTTGTCCAAACCGTTCTTTCAGAGCCAGCATCATGGCCATTTCCTGGCACGGGTGGACGATGGTTTCCATGTTGATAACAGGAACAGAGGAGTACCGTGCCAGCGACTTGATCAGGCTGTCTTCCCGGTCTTTTGACCAGTCAATAAACGAAGGAAAGGCCCGCAGTCCAATCAGGTCACAATAGCGGGACAGCACGCCTGCCGCCTCTGCAATATGTTCTTCTGCATCGCCATCCATGACAGTACCTGCATCAAACTCAAGCCCCCAGGCGTCTTTACCCGGCTGGAGAACGATGGCAATGCCGCCCATTTGCTGCATTCCAAGGTCAAACGATGTTCGCGTCCGCATGGATGGGTTGAGGAATAACAGGGCTATCGATCGTCCCTTGAGACTCGAATTGATGGGATTCCGTTTTAAATCCCCTGCCAGGTTCAGCAAATCGTCCAGGTCTTCGCGTGACCAGTCAATGGTGGACAAAAAATGTTTCACTTCAAATCTCCATTCAATACCGGAATTCCTCCGGTCAAAACAAAAAAACCCAGCCGTTGGCTGGGTTTGTTACGTATTTATCATGTCTTTGTTAGAGGTACATGGCAACCCAGCCGGAACGTTCCACCTTAGTACGTCGTGGTCGTCGGATATTACGGCTGCTAATTTTCGGGCTGCTTTTCAACATTTATGTCTCAAATCCGTGACAAGAACGATAAAAATCTGTGATTCGAATCTACGGGTTTCACAGTTAATTTGCAATAATTAATTTGGCATTATCCGAAATCGATAGATTTGACTTTGCATCACCAAAAAACCGGGGTAAAGGTGTAAATGGCAGATGACCAGTGCCGGTGCGCGCGTCAAAGACAATGTGTGCCGCGGCAATAACCGGCATATCTTTTTGGTTACAGATATTTCATCGCACATTCCTATCCCCTCATCGTAACCAAAATGATTTAGAGCGCGTCTAAACAATATAATGCAACCGCTCGGTAAAGAGGGTTTTGACGATGAGTTGCTCGACAATTATGTTCAGCCTGTTTTTGATGGCGCCATGTTCGGAAAGTGGTGGCGTGGAAATTTCCGATGTTCTCGCAAATGCAATCGCCAACCCACAACGACCCGCTGAAGATATCGCAAAGGATGCGAGTCGCAAACCTGCGCAGGTTCTCTCCTTTTTCAATATAAAACCGGGCATGACAGTTCTTGATATGTTTTCAGGTGGTGGTTATTAC
>CALJWY010000323.1 GCA_937974465.1 uncultured Lysobacterales bacterium
GTATCCTGCACTGGGTCAACTCACCCATGCCAAGGGCCTTTTTCCCGGGACTGGAACTGGTTGCAGAGCTTCCGTTTGAACGCGGCAGCGGTCCTGACCGTAAGAGTAGTGTGCAGCTTTCGGTGCTCCCACAGGTGCGTATCGGCCTCAGCAAACGTGGCCACGTTGCCATCAATGCCGGGGTTGAGCTTCCAATCAACGACACTGACCGCTATGACTGGCGTGCCTATGCCTACCTGATCTGGGATTTCGCCGATGGCGGGTTCTTCGACGGCTGGTAAACAGCAGGCGATATTTTCATAAATTGCCAAAATAGCGGCCCTTTTTTGCCCGACACAGGGGGCGGCCTTACCCGGCCGGCGCTCTCGCCTGAGCGCGATAGTCCTACCATCCAGCGAATCTACACAGTCATTCGTTCTATTTGCTCTGCTTGTTTGTTATCGTAAGCGCTGAACATCCAGTGGAAAACCCAATCATGAACAAGTTTTTTAAACCGATAATCTTCGGCTGGTTATCTTTGGCGCTTGGCTCAGCCGCAATTGCCGGCACAGACAGCAAGCAGAGCGAGAAAATCCTGCCCTACCCTATTTACCAGCACAGACTGGCCAATGGCCTGAACGTGGTAACCGTGCCTTTTGACTCACCGGGCCTGGTTTCTTTTCACATTGTTACCCGCGTTGGCGCCAGGAATGAGGTCGAGCCGGGTGTGACCGGTTTCGCACACTTTTTTGAACACATGATGTTCCGCGGAACCGACAAGTATTCCAAGGAGGAATACAGCGCGGCCTTGAAGTCCACCGGTGCAGCGGCCAATGCCAATACCACGCAGGACCGCACCAACTATCACATGACCGGTAACGCGGAAAAACTGGAGCTGATGTTTGAGCTGGAGTCCGACCGTTTCATGAATCTGAAATACTCGGAGCACGAGTTCAAGACCGAGGCAGGCGCGGTGAAGGGTGAATACACCAAGAACTTCGCCAGCCCCTATAGCCAGATCAATGAAAAGCGTGCCGAAACCGCGTTTACCACGCACACTTACTCACACACGACGATGGGTTATTTCAAAGACATCGTCGATATGCCAAACCAGTTTGAGTACTCGAAGAAGTTTTTTGATCGTTACTACCGTCCGGAATACAACACGATACTGGTGGTGGGCGATGTAAAGCCTGAAAAAGTAAATGCGCTGGCCAAAAAATACTTTGGCGCCTGGGAGCGCGGCAGCTATGAATCGGTCGTACCGGTAGAACCGGAACAAACCGAAACGCGTTATACCCATCTGCAAAACGGCAGTATTCCGGCGTACTTGAGCATGAGTTACAAAGGGCCTGCCTTCAGTGATACCGCGATTGATATGCCGGCCCTCGACGTATTGGCATCCATCGTATTCTCAGACACTTCAGAACTGGCTAAAAAGCTGGTTATCGAAGAGCAGAAAATCCGCTTTATCGGCGGTGGTGCCTTTGATAGCCGCGACCCGAATCTGTTCACCATCCAGGCATCCATGGTTGAAAAAGATGACATGCCCTATGTCATGGGTGAAATTGAAAAGGCCATTGCAAAAGTCAAAACGGAAGGTGTGGACGAAGCCTTGCTGGAACGTACCAAGTCGAATCTGAAATATGGTTTTGCGATGGGTATCGACAACCCCTCGGCGATTGCCTCTTCCCTGTCACACTATATTCAACTAACCGGCGACCCCGAGTCGATCAACCGCCTTTATGCGCTCTACGACACGATCACGGTCGATGACCTCAAGAAGATCGCTAACAAGTACTTTGTACCGGAGCATCTGACCATCGCCACCATATCCGAAGACGAACAGGGAGCGCTGAAATGAAACACTTGATTATCAGGATTATCAGCCTCGCATTTCTCGTTTTGGGCATGCAGGCACAGGCCATGGAAGTGGTCGAACTCAAACAGGCCAATTCCAACAAGGTGGTCTTCAAGGTGCGCTTCGCCAATGGTTCTGTATCCGATCCGGCCGGCAAGCAGGGGCTGACATACGCAACCGCCTCCCTGATGTCGCAGGGCGGTGCCGGTGGCGTCAGTTATGCCGATATCCAGGACATATTGCACCCCTGGGCAGCGGGCTATGGCGCGGCCGTCGACAAGCAGGTTACGACCTTCACGTTCCAGGTACCGGCTGTTTTTGTTGACGAGTTTTATCCCATCCTGAAGAACGTACTGCTGGCGCCGGATTTCACCGACAAGGACTTCAGCCGTGTAATGAAAAACCAGCAAAATTACGTCGACCAGGTGGTCAGGGCCTCCTCGGATGAGGACTACAGCAAGTTTGCCCTGGAACACCAGTTATTCCGTGGCGGTAATATGCAACACCTCCGCCAGGGCACCTCTGAAGCAGTTAAGGGCATCAGCCTGGAAGACATCAGGAGCCATTATCAAAATGCCTTTACCCGGCACAATGTCAGTATCGGAATCGCCGGCAACTACAATGATGCCCTGCTTGAGACATTCAAAGCCGACATGGCAAAGCTTTCCGAAAAGGCCTTCACACCCGTAACGCCTTCAAAGGCAAATACTCCAGCCGGTATTGAAGTCGAGATCATCGCCAAGGAAGGTGCATTCGGTTCTGCCATATTCACCGGCGCGCCGCTGGCCATTACCCGGGCAGATGATGAATTTGCCGCACTGATGATTGCCAATTCCTGGATGGGTGAACACCGCAAGTCTTATTCCCGCCTGTACCAGAAAATTCGCCAGGCCCGCTCTATGAACTATGGTGATTATTCTTA
The DNA here is from genome assembly GCA_937974465.1 of uncultured Lysobacterales bacterium. Taxonomy (GTDB): domain Bacteria; phylum Pseudomonadota; class Gammaproteobacteria; order Xanthomonadales; family SZUA-36; genus SZUA-36. Next base: position 2,763 of record CALJWY010000323.1, read on the forward strand.
TATTGAATGGTACAGCCGCGGTGGAAGCAACCAGTTGCCGCCATCCGGTGTACCACGTTCTTCCAACTACTGGTCGATATGGATTCGCCCGGTACAGATCGCCACACAGCTGAAAAGCCAGTACGAGGAATTGGCAGATATCAATATCGGGCACGCGCATTTTGCCCTGCGCATGGCGATACGCGAATTTGACCAGCTGATTAAAGACGGTATGGATGCAGAACAGTTTGAGGCCACCAAGACCTTCCTGCGCAGTTATACCAAGCTGTACGCGCAAAGCCCGGCACAACAACTGGGCTGGTTGATGGACTCGGGTTTTTACGGTCGCAAGGATTACCTGGCCGAACTGGACACACTGCTCGAGAACGTGACGCTGGAGCAGGTCAACGCTGCAATCCGCAAGCACTGGCAGACCGAGAATATGTATATCACGATTGTTACGGATGTGAGCGAAGCCAAGCCGCTGGCAGATGCGCTAATCAACAATACGCCATCGCCGATGAGTTACTCCAACCTGGTTAAATCGGGCTTGTCGGCAGATGTTTTGGCTGAGGACGAAGCGGTCGCCAACTACAAACTGAATGTCAAAAAGGTCAGTATCGTAGACTCCGCTGATACATTTTATTGACAGTTAATGACGCTAAGACGGGCACCGGAATTCCGGTGTCCGGATCAGTAATACTTCAACCGTTGCCTGAGCATGGAACCCATGGCAATGGATTTTGAAAGCCAACGCCTGGCCTGACAAAGAAACAAAAGATTATTCTGCTGGAGGTATCAAATATAAGGCATCAAACCGGCAAAGGCAGGTTTTTCTGAAGCAGTATCTGTTTCAAAATAATGATGGATTCGAGGTCTGCAATCTTTTCCAGAACGGCCAGCCGTTCCTTGATAAATCGTGCGTAATCATCCAGGTCCCTGGTGACGATACGGAGCACATAGTCATGCCGCCCCGCTACCACGAAACATTCCAGCACTTCCGGTAGCAGTTTCACGGCAGCTTCAAACTGCTCTGCATTTTCCTTGTTGTTCTTCTCCAGGTTAACAAATAACAACGCGGATGCCTGTAAACCCAGTGCCTTTTCATCCAGCAGCGCTGCATAGCCCCTGATCAGGCCGGTGGATTCCAACTTGCGTAGGCGTCGCAGGCACGGCGTGGGTGAAAGATTCACTTTTTCCGCCAGTTCCGCATTACTGATACGGGCGTTCTTTTCCAGGATAGAAAGAATTTTCCTGTCAACTGAATCTGGATATTTTGACATTTTACATTCTATTAAATTATTTAATTAGCAGTTTATGCTAATTAAACAGATTTTAATAGGGTTTATTGCATCAAGCATCTATGCACCACGTGTTAAAATTAAACCATGAAAACCATCATTGAACCCTTCAGAATTAAGTCCGTAGAACCCATCCGCATGACCACGCGTGAAGAGCGCGAGAAATACATCGAGGATGCCTACTACAATCTTTTTACACTGCACTCAGATGATGTTCTGATTGATTTGCTGACCGACTCAGGCACCTCAAGCATGAGTGCGCGCCAGTGGGGTGCGATGATGCAGGGTGATGAGTCCTACGCCGGCAGTCCCTCTTTCTATCGCTTCAAGCAAGCGGTCGACAAGCTGATGCCATTCAAGTACCTGATCCCTACACACCAGGGACGGGCCGCCGAGAGCATCCTGTTTACCATCGTGGCCGATGCCAGCCACTCGATCCCCAATAACACCCATTTCGACACCACCCGCGCCAATGTCGAAGCCCAGGGCGCCGCGGCCATCGACCTGGTGATCGCCGAGGGCCGTGATCCTGAATCGAATCATCCATTCAAGGGCAACATGGATATCGAAGCGCTGGAAAAATTCATCACGACCAAGGGTCCTGAAAACATTCCCGTCTGCATGCTGACCGTGACCAATAATTCCGGCGGTGGCCAACCGGTCTCGATGGAAAACATCCGTCAGACCCGTGAGGTCTGTGACCGTTACGGTATCCCGCTGTTTATCGATGCCTGTCGTTTTGCGGAAAACGCCTGGTTTATCAAGCAGCGTGAACCCGGCTACAGCGATGTATCGGTCGAAAATATTGTTCGCGAAATGTTCTCCTACGCCGATGGTTGCACCATGAGCGCCAAGAAAGACGGCCTGGCCAATAGCGGTGGCTGGCTGGCTATGAATAACGAGGACTGGGCCGTCGAATGCCGCAACCGGCTGATACTCACCGAGGGCTTCCCAACCTATGGCGGCCTGACCGGGCGCGACCTGGACGCTATTGCCATTGGGCTTGAGGAGGTTGTACAGGAGGATTACCTGCACTACCGCATCGCTTCAACCCAGTATGTTGCCAGGCACATCGCCGAGGCCGGCGTACCCATCATGCAACCCGCCGGTGGCCACGCGGTGTATATCGATGCAAACCGGTTCCTGCCGCATATCCCGCCGCTACAGTACCCTGGCCAGTCACTCGCGGTTGAGCTTTACAGGCATGGTGGCATCAGGGGTTGCGAGATTGGCACGGCCATGTTCGGACTGCAGCCGGATGGCACCGAAATACCGGCACGGATGGATCTTGTCCGCCTGGCTATCCCCAGAAGGACGTACACGCAAAGCCAGATGGATTATGTCGTCGAGGTCGTGCAGGAAGTGTTTGAATACCGCGATTCCATGCGTGGTATGAAATTCACCCGCCAACCGAAGGCTCTGCGCCATTTCACCGGCAGGTTTGGCTATGTCGATTAACATGATCAACTCATTCAAGGCAGCCCCCGGTAAACGCATACCGGGGAACCACATATTTACCCAGTCAGACGCTGACTTCGCGTCATCTTCATTGAATACTCCAAAATTTATGCCAATGGTTAACCAAACCACGGCACGCCTACAATACTTGGAGTGATCCCGGCTATTTCAGCTACAATTCACCCTTGATCCAATGTACTGGTTCCGAAGGTGCTTTCATGGCCATACAAGACGTGCTGCAATTTGGTAATCCGCTGTTGCGTGAGCCCTGCGTCGATGTTTCTGATTTCGCCTCCACCGACGTGCTGACAACCCTGGCCGACCTGCAGGATACGTTGATTGATTTACAACGTATCCATGGGCGTGGTGGCGGACTGGCTGCACCACAGATCGGCTCAACGCTTAACATCGTCTACATCAACGCAAAAGGCCGCTCGTTCCACCTGAGCAATCCCGTCATTGTTGAGCGCAGTGAAGAAACCTTCGAGGTGTGGGATTTCTGTTTCAGTGCCAACGCTGCCTTCCTGGCTCCGGTTACACGCAACCTTCGCATCGTGGTCGAATACCGGGACAGCTCCGGGGAAAAAGTCAGCGAAGAATTCGAAGGTTATTTTTCCGAGCTGCTGCAGCATGAAATCGACCATCTGAACGGTACGCTTTTCATCGACCACATCAGGAACCCTGAATCAATGATGATGGTTGAGGAATGGGACAGGCTTCATAATAATGGACAGCAGGCCGGGTAAGAGAAGAGCAGCAGCTGATGTCATTGCGTAATTTTCTCAAACCGAAATTCAATACTTCCGGAAATATGGAATTCAGTCTTCCTTTTGCGCATAAGCTGATGGCGTCAAAGCCCGTAAAGACCGCAGCAAACGCCTATACCGGCAAGGAAAAAATGATCCGGGTGGGTTGTCCTTCACACAACTGTGGTGGAAGGTGCCTGCTCAGGGTTCACGTCAGGGACGGCATGATTACCCGTATCGAAACTGATGACCGGCCCAACGACACGATTGCAGATCCACAGTTAAGAGCCTGTATCCGTGGCCGTTCCTATCGCCACCGTCAACACCATAAGGATCGCCTGAAGTACCCGATGAAAAGAACCGGAGAACGAGGCTCCGGAAAGTTCGAACGCATCTCTTGGGACGAGGCCACCGACCTGGTCGCTGGCAACATCAAGCGCGTCAGGGAGCAGTACGGCAATACATCCCTTTATGTCCCCTATGGGACCGGTGGTTACAACCAGATGGGCGGCAAGTGGTCAGCTGATCGCCTGATGAACATGTATGGCGGGGCGCTGGGCTATTACAACTCCTACTCCTGGGCCTGCATCACCCGCGCCACCGAGACGGTTTACGGCACCGATGTGACGGGTAACCAGCGCCAGGACTGGCTCAACAGCAAGTTCATCATCATGTGGGGCTGGAACCCTTCAGAGATGCGCGATGGCACCAACACCGAGTACATCCTGAAAGAAGCCCGTAAAAAGGGCGCGAAGGTCATTTGTATAGACCCGCGTATGACCATGAGCGCGGTTGCACTGGCCGATGAGTGGTTCGCTATCCGTCCGGGAACCGATGTGGCGATGATGAGTGCCATGGCTTACGTCATGATCACGGAAGGGCTTTACGATGCGGAGTTTGTCAAAACCCACTGCATGGGCTTTGACAAGAGCCAGATGCCCGAAGCCCACAAGGATGAAGAGACCTACAAAGATTACATACTCGGCACCCGGGACGGACAACCCAAAACACCCGAGTGGGCTGAGAAACTCACAACCGTTCCAAAGCAGGACATCATCCGCATCGCAAGGGAGTACGCCACGGCCGAAGCTGCCGTTTTGTACCAGGGCTACGGCATGCAGAGACGAGCCTATGGCGAGCAGGTGGTGCGTGCCGGTTGTGTGCTGGCAGCGATTACCGGCAATGTTGGCAAATCCGGCGGTTGGGCCAGTGGTATTGCACTGCAGGCCGGGGGCGGACCGTTCTGGAATGTACTGCCGCTGGGAGAAAACCCGGTTAGCGCTCAAATTCCCACTTTTTTATGGTCTGAAGCGGTTGTCAGGGGGCCTGAACTAACCGAAAAAGAAGGTTTGGTGGGAATAGACCGCTTGCCACATGGAATAAAGATGATCTGGGCGGTGGCCTCGAACGCCATCGTTAACCAGCATGCCGACATCAACCGCTCGATTGAAATCATCAAGGACACCTCCAGGCTGGAGTTCTTTGTCGTGCAGGATAACTTCATGACGGTCACCGCGCAGTTCGCGGACCTGGTCCTGCCGGCCTGCACCCAGTTTGAAACCTGGGGCATCGAAGACGGCTGGAAATACGGCGAAGAGCTGATCATACAACCCAGGATTTTCGAGCCGCCATGGGAAACCAAGAGTGACTTTGACATTTGTGCGGCGGTGGCGGAAAAACTGGGTATTGGCGAGGCCTACACTGAGGGCAAAGACGAAAAGCAATGGATCAGTGAACTGGTGGAAGAATATCGGCAACTGCGTTTTCCGGAACTCCCTACCCTGGCCGAGCTTGAAGAGAAAAATCTCGGAGTCTATTCAAGACCCGTCGAAAAACCCCGGGTAGCTTTCCGGGCATTCCGGGAAAACCCCGAACAAAATCCATTAAGCACCCCTTCCGGCAAGATTGAAATATTCTGCGAGGAAATGTTCAGCAAGCAGTTGCCGGTTGAGGTACCACCCATCCCGAAATACATCCAGGAATGGGAAAGCCCTTTCGGCAAAGAGGCCGAGCAATACCCGCTCCAGGTGATCGGCACCCACTTTATGCCCAGGGTGCATTCAACCCTGGGTAACTGCGAATGGAACAAGGAGGCTTTCCCGCAAAGGGTCTTTATCAATCCGATTGATGCCGAGACCCGGGGCCTTAAAAACGGTCAGAAAGTCAAAGTATTCAACGACAGGGGCACCCTGATCCTGCCCTGCCGTGTCACCAAGCGCATCTTGCCCGGGGTGGTCAATATCCCGCAGGGCGCATGGTGGAAACCGGACAAGGACGGCAATGATATTGGCGGATCGGTCAATACCCTTACGTCACAGCGCTGGACACCCTTCGCTTTCGGTAATGCACAGCACACCATCATGGCCGAAGTCACGGCGCTTGAAGCAAGGGCTGACGGGTGATGAGCAAGCGCCTGGCATTCTATTTTGATTCCAGTTCCTGCTCAGGCTGCAAGACCTGCCAGATGGCTTGCAAGGACAAGAACAATCTCGCCGTTGGCCAGGTCTGGAGACGGGTTTACGAAGTATCAGGTGGCGGTTGGCACAAGCAGGGCAATGCCTGGGCACAGGATGTGTTCGCCTACAACCTGTCGATGTCCTGTAACCACTGCGAGGACCCCATTTGTGCAAAAAACTGCCCAACCAAGGCCCTTTGGAAACGCGAAGACGGCATTGTTCAGATCGACCAGAATAAGTGCATAGGTTGTCAGTATTGTTTGTGGGTTTGCCCCTATGGCGCACCGCAATTCAACCCTGAAACCGGCACCATGGGCAAATGCGACCTGTGCGCAGATTACATCGATGAGGGCAAGAACCCGAGTTGTGTTGACGCCTGCCCGATGCGGGCACTGGATATTGGCGACTACGATGAACTACTGCAAAAGCACGGCTCATCCGACCATATCTATCCGCTCCCCGATGACGCCATCACCAGTCCCTCGATTTGTATCAAGGCACATCCCAAAGCAGACCAGCCAAACCCCAGTGTGGGCAACCTTGAGGAGGTGAAGTTTGCGAAATAAAGACTGGTCGCTGGTGTTTTTTACCCTCCTGTCACAACTCAGCGTAGGGATCGTCCTCTGGCTGGCTTTACTGGCGGTATTTTTTACCGGAACGAGCCTGAGTTTTGAAACCGGCTTCAGCCCAATTAACCCGGTTTCAATCGCGCTGGGCCTGATCGTCATCGCCACCGTCAGTTCGTTTTTACACCTCGGGAACCCCTCGAATGCCCCCAATGCGCTGAATAACCTTTCCGGCTCGTGGTTAAGCAGGGAAATCCTCGCCATCAACGTTTATGTGCTGAGCCTGTTGGCCACAATGCTGTTGGGGCGTTACTCGGCTAACAGCGAAGCCATGACATATATGCTACTGCTAAGCAGCCTGGCCGGCCTGGTCTTGCTGTGGATGATGGTCCGCGTATATGCCATCCCGACCATCCCCTCGTGGAATAGCTGGTACACACCCTTGAGTTTTGGCGCATCCACAATCTGCCTGGGTCTGCTGGCATTGCTGATGTTTCAACATACAGGGGTGGTTCATGTGGACAGTCAGACCCGCATTGGTCTGACGATTTTACTGATGCTGATCTTGCTGATCGAGGTGGCCTCTGCCCTGTTTAACCAGCTAAAACTGGAAAAAATGCATACAGGTATTGATGGGCCGGTATTTGATCGGGGCGCATTTCACACTATGTTCCTGTTGCGAGCGGGAATGTTAATCACCGCTTTTGTGCTGGTCTTTGTTTTCATTGTCAACCCGGCTGCATTGCCCGGCAACAGCGGCCATACCTGGCTTTACGCAATGCTGGCACTGATCATTGCCGCGCAAATAACGGGGCGGGTTTTGTTCTATGCTTCCTACTTCAGGCTGGGCGTATGAGTGCAGGAGCAAGAAGACGCCGCCAAGACACCAGGTGAACATAATGTCCTATCATTACGGCTACACCATCGGGCCGTGTAGGCTTTAGCCAGGAAACGCCCAATAAAATAAGAACAGGATCCACCATGCATCTTGAAACACTTGATCTTGCCGTTGTTGCCATTTATGCAATTTTATTAATCGCAATCGCCAATTTCGTGTCGCGCGAGAAAAGCGGCCACGAAAAAGATACCAGCGACTACTTCCTGGCTGGGCGTAATCTGCCCTGGTGGGCCATCGGCGCCTCGCTGATCGCGGCCAATATCTCGGCCGAGCAGATCATCGGTATGTCCGGTTCTGCCTGGGTCATGGGTATCGCGATTGGTGCCTATGAATGGATGGCAGCCCTGACATTGATCATCGTCGGCAAATACCTGTTACCGGTGTTCTTAAAACACCAGATCTACACCATGCCGCAGTTCCTCGAGCAACGATATGACCATCGCGTACGCATGGTCATGGCCTTTTTCTGGCTGGGTGTGTACGTGTTCGTCAACCTGACCTCCATCCT
>CALJWY010000324.1 GCA_937974465.1 uncultured Lysobacterales bacterium
GCCAAATATCGAACCCTGCGAGCCGGCGCCAAGCAAGGTGAAGCTGAAGCCTTCTATACGGGTAACCGGAACCAGGCTTGAATGGGGGTTGTAGGCCGGCACGATATCAAATTCCGGGCGCATTTCCTTCAGCGCCAGGCCAGCATCTGTGGACTCCTTGACGGCTGACACTTCGGTGATGCCAATACTGCTGATACCAGCGAAGAATCCCGGAGTGACCGGTTTGCCGTCGGCTTTGAAAACAGCGATATCCTGGGGCACAGGCAGGTCCTGGCCGATTTGCTGTATTTTTCCCGCCGATATGAAAATATCGGTATTCTCCAATATGCCGTCGGGTCCCATCGTGTGCACGGTTGCACCGCGAATCATGATGGTTTGCGCGTGGACACCAGCAGACAGCAGCGCCAGGGATAGAACAAAAATATTTTTCAGGATATTCATTTTGAAACCCCCTGTAACTGGCCCAGCTCAAAGTCCGATACGGGTTGTTTGTGCGGATCACTGCGGTCAAAAACCTGCGCACCATCGATAAATACCAGGTCCGCCTTGGCATAAACACTGAAAGGATTTCCATTCCACATCACCACGTCAGCCATTTTGCCGGCTTCCAATGACCCGGTGCGGTCGCTGACGCCCAGGGACCTGGCCGCGTTGGACGTGATCCATGAGATCGCATGTTCCGGGGTGATATTCATTCCCGCACGGTTGCCGCTGGCCATGGCCTTGGCGGCTTCCTGGTTGAGTCGTTGAATACCTTCAGCTGAATCCGAGTGGACGATCGCACAACCGCCTTCAGGGCGATCCACGATTGCGATGTTTTCCTGGATGCCATCATAGGCCTCCATTTTGAATCCCCACCAGTCAGCCCACAAAGCTCCACAGACACCGTTGGCAGCCAGTTCGTCGGCGACCTTGTATGCCTCTACGCCGTGATGGAAGGCTGTCACCTTGTAGCCAAATTCATCCGCCATATCGAGGATGGTCATCATTTCATCGGCACGGTAACAGTGCATGTGCACGAGGATCTCGCCGCTCAATACCGCAGCCAGCGTTTCCATTTTCAGATCCCGCTTGGGTGCCGTGGCATCCTCGTCACCATTTGCCTTTTTTGCTTCATATGCCGCAAGCTCATCGACATATTTGGTGGCGGATATCCATTGCTCCCTGTAAGCGGCCATATTGCCCATGCGGGTACTCGGTAATTGCTTGCGCTCCCCATAAACACGTTTTGGGTTCTCACCACAGGCCATTTTCAACCCGTGAGGGGCGCCCGGGAACTTCATCCCCTGGTAACTTGTGCTGTAGACATTCTTCAGCGTCACCCCGCGTCCACCAATCAGGTTGCCTGAGCCGGGCAGGGTTTGCAGCGTGGTGACACCGCCGGCAAGGGCGCGCGAGAAGCCCGGATCGTTTGGCCAGACACTGTGCTCCGCCCAGACATTAGGTGTTGCCGGGTTGGTCATTTCATTGCCATCGGCGTGTGCCTGAACCCCAGGGCTTGGGTACACACCCAGGTGTGAATGGACATCGATCAACCCGGGTGTCACCCAACGACCGCCGGCATCGATGGTTTTAACGCCTTGCGGCACATTACCATCACCGACAAATTCTATTTTGCCATCGGACATCAACAGGCTGGCATCGTCGAGACGTTCACCCGTTCCGGTCAAAATGGTTGCGTGGATGATCAGCGTGGTTTCGGATGGCAGTCGGCTGTACGTTGAAGGATAGGGCTCCGTCTGTGCCGCACCGGCAGATGAGGCGATCAGGGCAGCCAGAATGGCCAACGGTGTTGTGAAACGCATGTAAACTCCTGTAGATGAGCAATTAGACATAAACAATAGGATAGGCATGGTAACAAACGAATAATCAGATACCTATGCCCAATTCAGGCTTTTTCTGCAGTTGGTCATTTTTTTCAATGGTTCAATCAAGGCACGCTTGCCGGTATCATCCATGGCAATGGTTAACAGCACACACAAGCAAGCGCCCGACCTGCCAGAAGATCTGCACGCCTGGATAAGGGCAAGCCTGGCCTCGGCCAGCAATATTCTTGCAACATCGAACCAGGGTATCGTGCTGCTTTTTGAGGGTGACGGCCTCAAGCTGGTGATCAAATCGGCAATGGGAAAGGGTATGGTGCGCAGGGCCCGCCAGGCAACACTTGAGCGTGAATATGCCGCTTACCAAAGGCTTGAGGGGGTGGTTGGAGTGCCCGCCTGTTATGGCTTGCTTGAGGGGCGCTACCTGTTAATGGAGTTTATCGACGGTGTCCCTTATCGAGACGCCAGCTGGGATGACCGGGAAGGTTGGTTTGCGGGTTTGCTGGACGTGATTCGTGCCTTTCATGAACGTGGTGTCAGTCACGGCGACCTGAAATCCAAGTCCAATATGATCGTGGGCCGGGATCAGAAGCCCTACGTGATCGATTTTGGCACGACGTTTATACATAAGGACGGCTTTCATCCGATCAACAACCGTTTGTTTGAATACGGTAAGCGCCTGGATATCAATGCCTGGGTCAAACATAAATATCACGGCCGCTACAAAAACGCCTCGGCACAGGACCGCCAATTGTTGCAATACTCAAAACTCGAATACATCGTCAGGCGACTACGCCGCCGCCCCATGCATTAAAGGGTGTCAGGCGGGGTTTGCTGTGGGGAGCGAGAAGGAGACTGCCAGTATCTTTAAGCCTTCATCGATGCTTATGCCCGGTTGGTAACCAAGATCCCGCTTGGCGGCAGATATGTCGTACCAATGAGCGGTGGAAAGGTGTTCGGCGGACCAGCGGGTGATTGGCGGATCCGATTTTAAGCTGAGCAATTTCCAGGCCGATTCGATAATTGTGCCCGCGGCTATTGCGATACCCGGAGAAATAGATTGTATGTCGACTTTAAGCCCGGCCGCTTCCAGTAAACCGCCAATGATCCGGGCCTGGCTACGGGGCTCATCGTTGGATATAAAATAGGTCTTGCCAGCCACGGTGTCCGGCTTTTTTTGCAACGCGTCCAGGGCCAGCAGATGAGAGTTGGCGGCGTTGTCGATGTAAACCGTATCAATCAGTTTATCCGGGCCAGGCAGCCTCAACTTGCCACTCTCAGCTCGCTTCACCAGGTTGGGCAGCAGGTGGTTGTCTCCGGGGCCCCATACCAGGTGCGGCCGCAATGACACGGTTTGCAAGTCGGCACAATTGGCTTGCATCACGCGCTGTTCCGCGAGCGCCTTGGTTGCAGGATAGGGAGAGTTGTAATGCTTTGCATAGGGCAGGGACTCGTCCCCGCCTTCGATATCACCATCCGCGTGGGTGACGCTGGGTGAACTGGTAAACACCAGTTTACGGATAGCGTGCTTCAGGCAGCCGCTAATAACATTGTCGGTGCCGATGACGTTGGGCCGGAAATATTCATCATAATTGACCGAAAGCCCGGCTTTGGCAGCGGTGTGAATGACCGCATCCATGCCTTCCAGCGCCTTATGCAGCGATTCAGCATCACCGATATCACCGCGGATGACCCTGGCGCCCTGTTGTTGCAGGTCTTCGCTGGCGCTGCGTTGAAAAGCGGTGACCTGCTCTCCACGCGCGAGAAGTTGCCGGCATATGGCTTTGCCGAGGAATCCACCGCCGCCTGTTACCAGTATCTTCATGTCAGTTGTTCAGCAGCCCACAAGGCCAGCTTTTCTCTTCCGATCTTGGCGTTGTGGCGAATATCCACCGGGAAAGATTTGTGAAAAAGTACATGTTCTATGGTTCGGGTTGCAGGGTTATTATGACCAAGCTGCAACAGGTCAATGCGAATTCTCTCGCGGCGGTGGCGACCTCTTTTTTCTAGTAATTCGACGCATAAAACAGGTGTTTGCTGGCCTCTTTCGCCGATTCCCACCAGGGCTGTGCGTGCGACTTCCGGGTGCACGTTGAATATGGCCTCCGCCTGGTCCGCATACATCGTCCCCTGTTCGTTGACGATCCTTTGAGATTTGCGTCCGCAATACCAGAGCCGCCCGCCCGGGTCGAAATAACCGGCATCACCCATGCGGTGCCAGACATTGCCGGCCTGATCGGTGATCTTTGCCAGCCGGGTTTGCTCATCACGCTGCCAATAGCTATCCGTGGAGGTTGGGCCATTGACCACGATCTCGCCAGTAATCCCCATGGGTAACTCCAGGGTGTCTGCAAAAGACTCGATGATGTTGTCGGATACGGGAATGATACGGACCTGGTTCGGGTGAACCACCTGTCCAATGCAGGTGCCTTCCCCCAAAGCGGTGCGTTTTTCAACATCTGTATTCAGCTCCGATCCGGATACGCTGGCCACCGGCAGGCACTCGGTGGCACCGTAAGGTGTATAGATCTCCGCATCGCTGCTCAACGCTTTCTGAAGGCGGCGGATGGTGGCGATAGGCATGGCGGCACCGGCGGATATTGTTCTGCGCACCGAGGGCAGCTGAATGTCCCGGGCCTCGGTATACCTGCCAAGTACATTCATCAATGCCGGGGAGCCAAATATATTGGTGACTTC
>CALJWY010000325.1 GCA_937974465.1 uncultured Lysobacterales bacterium
TTGCACGATTCAACACGAAAATCGCGTCCTGCCAGCCAAGACCACGAGTGCATCCCTGCATGAGCGGTGCGATAATGAGCGACCGGAACAAAACGCGGGCGGACCCAACGGCCACCGCTTTTAATGAAACCATTTAAACCAATGATGTATTCACTCCTTCGAAAAGCACTGTTTATCGCAGACCCCGAAACAGCCCATGGCCTCGCTCTAGAAGGCCTCCGCCTGGGCCATGAGATCGGCGCCACCAGCCTGCTGTGTAGCAATATCAGTCAACCGGTCACGGTCATGGGGCTGGAGTTCCCAAACCCGGTCGGTATGGCCGCGGGCATGGATAAAAATGGCGACTACATTGACGCACTCGGGAGTGTCGGTTTTGGTTTTGTAGAAATTGGAACAACCACTCCACGGCCGCAATCCGGCAATCCCAAGCCACGCATATTCCGAATCGAAGAGGCGAATGCGATGATCAACCGGCTTGGCTTCAATAACAAGGGGGTGGATTACCTGGTTGAAAAGGCCAACAAACACCGCTTCCAGGGCATTCTCGGTATTAATATCGGCAAGAATTTTGATACACCCAACGACAGGGCCGCAGATGATTACCTCGTCTGCCTCGAAAAAGTCTATGCGCACGCCGATTACATCACCATTAACATTTCCTCACCCAACACCAAGGGGCTGCGGGATTTACAGGACACCGAGCAACTCGATAAGCTTCTCGCGGCCTTGAACACACGCCGGCTGGAGTTGGCTGACGAGCATCAACAGCGCGTTCCGCTGGTAGTCAAGGTTGCGCCGGACCTCGTGGACGAGGACATAGCCGGAATTGCAGAGTCTGTGGTGCGCAATGAGTTTGATGGTGTGATAGCAACCAACACCACCATTTCCCGCTCAGCGGTAAAGGGCTTGCCACATGCTGACGAGCCCGGCGGCCTCAGCGGAACACCGCTCAAAGACATGGCCAATCATGTCCTGGCAGCGCTTCGTGATGCCCTGCCCAAGGAAGTTAGCCTGATCGGCACCGGTGGAATTACCAGCGGCGCAGATGCAGCAGAAAAAATACAACTGGGTGCCGACCTGGTCCAGTTTTATACCGGTTTTGTTTACAAAGGACCGGACCTTGTTAAAGATTGCCTGACTGCCATCAGGAAACAAAAAACCACATGAAGCGTTTTGACAACGCGTCGCTAAAACACCTCAACAGCTTTGCAGTCGAAGCGCATGCGAGACGCTTGTTCGTGCTTGAGTCTGAGAATGATTTTCAGGCGTTGCAGGCGGAGCTGAAGTTCAATCCGGCAACTGACCTCATACTCGGTGGCGGCAGTAACATCCTGTTGACAAAAAACATTGATGGCGCCGTGATTTTAAACCGCATGACGGGTAAGCGTATCATCGAGGAATCCGCTGATACGGTCCTGCTGGAGGTCAGCGCGGGTGAGAACTGGCACGACCTGGTCCTGTGGAGCCTGGAGCAGGGTTTATCAGGTATAGAGAACCTGTCACTGATTCCGGGTTGCGCCGGTGCCGCCCCGATGCAAAACATCGGCGCTTACGGGGTAGAGTTGGCGGATGTGCTGGATTCCGTAAGGGTGCTTGACATGACCGACGGGAATTCAATTGATGTCAATCATTCACAGTGCCAGTTCGGTTATCGCCACAGTCGATTCAAAACAGTGGCTGCCCGGTATGACCTGATCACCCATATCAGACTGCGCCTGCATCGCAACTTTATTCCGAGGCTGACGTATGCCGGGATTGATAAAGAACTGGACAGCATGGGCATTGACAAACCAACGGCCAAACAGGTCAGTGATGCGGTGATCCGTATCCGCAGGCGCAAGCTGCCTGACCCTTCAGTCACAGGAAATGCCGGCAGTTTTTTTAAAAACCCGGTGGTTAGCGGGTCGCGGGCCAGGTTACTGAAAAATGAATTCGCAAAGCTCCCTGTATATCCAATGAACAACGATACCGCAAAACTCAGTGCAGCCTGGCTGATTGAGCAGTGCGGCTGGAAAGGTCAAGCCATGGGGAACGCGGCCGTTTCCGATCAGCATGCGCTGGTATTGATCAATACCGGTAAAGCAACAGGGCGTGAAATACTCGACCTTGCTGATGCTATTGGTGAATCAATTAAACGCCGTTTTGACATCCAATTACAGACAGAACCACAAATCCTATAAGCACACAAATACACCCGGAGAATCGCATGAGTCAGCTGTCACCCCGTTTTACATTGCCAAACCTGACCGGATTGACCCTGTTGGGCATGATCCTGATCAGCTTCGCAGGCCAGCTTGCGTTTGGCGCAGACAGCATGGCGAATGCCGAAGCAAGGGCCATTGCCAAACTGGATACCAGCGGCCTGCTGGAGCGTATATCCACCCTGGCATCTGATGAATTCGGTGGTCGTGCGCCGATGTCCGAGGGCGAACGCCTGACCCTGAATTTCCTCGAACAGCAATTCCGGGAAATGGGCCTCAAGCCGATGTTCGGGGATAGCTTTCGTCAACCTGTGCCGCTGGTCTCCATTGAAGCTGACCCGGCAACCGTACTCACCATCAGCGACCAGGATGGCAACGCATATGCCTACAATTATGGCACCGAGGTTATGCTGGGCAGCCCGCAAGTTGCCGAGGAAAACGGCCTCTCGCGCAGTGAACTGGTGTGGGTTGGTTACGGCATTGTTGCCCCGGAGTATGACTGGAATGATTACGAGGGTATTGATGTCAAAGGCAAAACGGTTGTAATCCTTGTCAATGACCCGGGCTTCGCCACCCAGAACCCGGATCTTTTCAATGGCAATGCCATGACCTATTACGGCCGTTGGACCTATAAATATGAGGAGGCCGCACGCCAGGGTGCAGCCGCTGCGTTGATCATTCACCAGACCGCACCAGCAGCATATGGATGGAATGTTGTCGAAGACAGCTGGAATGGTCCGCAATTCCACCTCGCAACCGAGAATGACAACATGGACCGCTTGAAAATAGAGGGCTGGCTGCAACATGAAGTGGCTACCGAAATATTCAATTTTGCGGGCCTGGACCTCAAGGCCATGACGCAAGAGGCCGCCAGCGGGGCTGTCCAGCCGCAACCCATCGGGCTGCGGGCCAGTGTCTCGATCAAGAATACCATTCAGCGCGCGGAGTCCTTTAACGTGGGTGCCGTACTGCCCGGCAGCGAGAGCGCAGATGAACTATTCATTTACATGGCGCATTGGGATCACCTGGGTACCACCGCGCACACGGAGGGACAGGAAGGCGACTTCATATTCAATGGCGCGGAAGACAACGCCAGCGGCACAGCAGGATTACTTGAAGTGGCACAGGCTTTTGCAGCCCTGGCCGAGGCACCAAGGCGCAGCGTGGGCTTTTTGGCTGTCACGGCCGAGGAGTCCGGATTGCTGGGTTCGAAAGCCTACACGGTCAAGCCGGCATTCCCGATGCAGAAGACCGTTGCCGGTATCAATATGGATAGATTGAATCTTCGCGGCAAAATGAGCGACGTCGTTGTGATGGGCTACGGCGCCTCGGAGATGGAAAAGATACTGGCAGAGACCGCCCTGCCCTATGGCAGAACACTGACACCCGAACCAACACCGGAAAAGGGTTTTTATTACCGCTCCGACCACTTTAACTTCGCCAAGAAGGGTGTGCCGATTCTGTATGCACGAGGTGGAACCGTAGACCGGGTCCACGGCGCCGAGTATGTTGCACAGCGCAACGCGGACTTTGGTAAAAATCGTTATCACTCTCCCGCAGATGAGGTCAGCGATGACTGGGATCTTGATGCCGCCATTGAAGACCTGGTGCTGTTTTTCAAAATTGGCAAACGGGTCGCGGACAGCGACACCTGGCCGGAGTGGAATGAGGGCAATGAATTCCGCGCCATCCGGGAAGCCTCACTGGCGGAAGCCAGCGAATAGCTCGCTAAGGAACAGCAGAAATGGCGCTTATTGCTCGCAATAGCCGGTTGTCTGAATAGTGCCGGCTAAAACGCGTTGAGGCCGGTAAGTTCGCGGCCAATCACCAGTTGGTGAACGGTTTCCGTACCTTCGTAGGTAATCACACTTTCAAGATTCAACATATGCCGGATTGCGACATGTTCGACGGTTATTCCGGCACCACCGAGCATATCCCGGCAATCCCGTGCAATGTCCAACGCCATGCGGACATTATTCCATTTCGCCAGGCTCACCTGGGACGGTGACATCCTGCCCGCATCTTTCAAGCGTCCCAACTGAAGCGCCAGCAACTGTGCCGTGGTGATCCGTCGTGCCATATCGGCAAGCCGGATCTGAATTGCCTGGTTGGCGGCCAGCGGCCGGCCAAATAATTTGCGCTCAGCAGTGTAATCGATCACTTCGCTGAGACAGGCGATGGCTGCACCAACAGGCCCCCATGTGATTCCAAAGCGGGCTTGAGTCAGGCAACTCAATGGTCCTTTCAATCCCACTACATTGGGCAGACGATTGGCCTCCGGAACACGCACCTCGTCAAAAAACAGGCTGGAGGTCACCGATGCACGCAGCGACATCTTGCCGTGGATCTCCTGTGCTTCAAATCCGGGCATGCCCTTTTCCAGCACAAAACCCATGATGCCCTCATCCGTGTGCGCCCAGACAATGGCGATATCTGCAATATTTCCATTGGTGATCCACATCTTTGAGCCATTGATGACCCAGCCATCACCATCACGTTTTGCAAAAGTATTCATATTGGCAGGATCAGAGCCACCTTGCGCTTCGGTTAAACCAAAGCAACCGATCAGTTTGCCGGCGGCCATAGCAGGCAACCAGCGTTGCTTCTGGGCATCCGTTCCATAAGTATAAATCGGGTACATGCAAAGACTGGTCTGTACCGATGCAAAACTGCGCAACCCGGAGTCCGCGCGCTCGAGTTCCTGGCAAATCAGACCGTAGGAGACAGCATTCAAACCGGCACAGCCATAGCCCTCAAAGCTCGACCCGAGCAAGCCCAGTTCGGCCATCTCCGGGATCAATTGCATGGGGAACTCCGCCTTGTCGAAGGCGGCGCCCATCAAGGGTAATGCCCTTTCATCGACAAACCGGGCAACGGTATCCTGGATCATCTGTTCCTCTTCAGTCAGCAGACTGCGAACATCAAACAGGTCGGTAGGGTTCAGTGTGGCCATGGGAACTCCAGGGTGGTCATTGCTCATATGGAAAAACGGTTATTCTAAATGGCATATCGTGTCCAGTCACTAAAGCGGTAGACAGGGCAAGGCTAATCTTCGGTTCTTGCAGGGAAGATACTCCCTGCGCTTGGATCAACCACAGGTACTGAGCTTACTGGTTACGAACGCCATGAGGAACATGACCGGTAGATCTTTTTCGGCGGCGCACGCGTGTCCCGGCGGTTGCAGACCAATAATCGGCGCGGCGGCTGCAAATCGATCCGCAAGGTCACAAGCGATACGGGTCGTCATGAT
>CALJWY010000326.1 GCA_937974465.1 uncultured Lysobacterales bacterium
CTGGATGGCCTTCATCTGTTCATTGAGGTAATACTCGCGCTGGCTTTTTTCCATCTGGGTCTTAACCCGTCCACGAATACGCTTCTCAAGCTGCAGGACTTCTATCTCACCCTCGACCATACCCATCAAACGCTCCATGCGCTCGGCAACGCCACCGATCTCAAGCAGAGCCTGTTTTTCCTCCAGGCGAATACTCAAGTGGGCTGCCACGGTATCGGCAAGACGTCCCGGGTCTTCAATTCCAGCCAGCGTTGTCAGTAACTCCGGTGGAATTTTGCGGTTAAGCTTGACGTACTGTTCAAACAGGGACACCAGCGAGCGCATGGTCACTTCGAGTTCCTGCTCACTGCGGCTTTCGTCCACCGGCAGCAATTCCCACCAGGCTTCAAAGTAACCATTCTCATCTATAAACTTGTTGACCCTAACCCGCTCGCCGCCTTCAACCAGAACCTTGGTTGTGCCATCTGGAAGCTTCAACAGCTGTAAAACCGTGGCCAGTGTTCCAACCTCGAAGAGATCGGATTCTGTGGGGTCGTCAACTTCCGCGCTTCGCTGAGTCACCAGCACAATTCGTTTGTCGACATTCATCGATTGATCAAGAGCCAGTATGGAGCGGTCACGGCCTACAAAAAGCGGTATAACCATGTGCGGGTATACCACCACGTCACGTAAGGACAGGACTGGCGTTGGTTGCATACTTCCCTTGCGCTCGGTTGCCGAGGTGTCGGGATTGTCTGCTTTTACGTTGGGTGTGTCGGGGTTTGCCATTTTATTCCTTAATCAATCGCTCCGGCTATAACTGGGTATGATAAACCGGCGGGGTGTAACAAATGTAAATCAGGGCCTAACGCCCTTCAAGCTAATATCGAAAATATGGGCACGGGATTTAGAAAATCAATGCCAAACTAATTGGCTCGCACAACATTTAACCAAGTCACCTCCGCGCAGGCGCGGACCTCGGGGCATACGCGCCAAGTTAAAAAAGCGCAATCAAACGTAGTGGAGTAGCACGGAGGTCCCAGACAATGCTTCACATTTCCGGGATGACGGAGTTAGCCTGGAATTACGGTGAAAATATGAGTCTGTGAGTTTGATTATTCGCCGGAGGCAACATTGGATGGCGTGTTCTCATAGACGATAAATGGCTCTGCTTCGCCATTGATGACACTTTCGTCCACGACAACTTTTGACACGTTCTCCAGCGAGGGCAACTCGTACATACTGTTGAGCAAGGTGCTCTCAAGAATGGTGCGCAAACCACGGGCACCAGTTTTACGGGCCATGGCTCTACGGGCAATCGCCTGCAGGGCTTCCTCACGAATATCCAATTCTGAACCTTCCATTGAGAACAGTTGCTGGTATTGCTTGACCAGCGCGTTCTTTGGCTCAACCAGGATACGAACCAGTGCTTCTTCATCGAGTTCCTGCAGAGTTGCGACCACGGGCAGACGCCCGACAAACTCCGGTATCAGGCCATATTTAACCAGGTCTTCGGGCTCAACATCGAGCAATAATTTGCCGATGTTTTCATCATCTTTCGTACTGCGAACCTCTGCGGCAAAACCGATACCAGAGGCGGATGAGCGCGACTGGATGACCTTTTCAAGCCCGGAGAATGCACCACCGCAAATAAACAGTATCTGGCCGGTATCAACCTGTAAAAACTCCTGCTGAGGGTGTTTGCGGCCACCTTGCGGCGGCACCGAAGCAATCGTACCTTCGATCAGCTTCAACAGGGCCTGCTGAACGCCCTCGCCTGATACATCTCGTGTGATGGATGGGTTTTCCGCCTTGCGGGAGACCTTATCAATTTCATCGATATAGACTATGCCGGTCTGTGCCTTGTCCACATCGTAATCACATTTCTGTAAGAGTTTCTGGATGATGTTTTCAACATCCTCACCAACATAACCGGCTTCGGTCAGAGTGGTTGCATCGGCGATGGTGAATGGTACGTTGAGCATCCTGGCCAGGGTTTCAGCGAGCAATGTCTTGCCAGAACCGGTGGGTCCTATCAGCAGGATATTACTCTTGGCCAATTCGATATCATCTTTCGAGCGCTGCGGCTCCAGACGTTTGTAGTGGTTATAAACCGCCACTGAAAGAACCTTCTTGGCGTACTGCTGGCCGATGACAAAATCATCAAGAAATGCGTGAATATCCTTTGGTGTCGGAAGTTGCTCACGGTCGCCGCTGCCCACTTCCTCCAGTTCTTCCCGAATAATGTCATTACACAATTCGACACATTCATCGCAGATATAAACACTCGGGCCCGCAATCAATTTACGAACTTCGTGTTGGCTCTTGCCACAGAAAGAACAGTAGAGAATTTTACCGTCCGTGTCTGTTTTTTCTTGATCGCTCATTTCACTATATCCAGCATCCTGCGGAAAATACTACTATTTTTTATCTTCCGAGTCATCCTTTCGTGTCTCAATCAATTCATCGATCAAGCCATATTCTTTCGCTTCTTGCGGACTCATGAAGTTATCGCGCTCGGTATCGCGTGCAATTGTTTCGACAGATTGGCCACTGTGATAGGCCAAGAGGTCATTCAATTGTGATCTGATTTTCAGGATTTCCCGGGTATGAATTTCGATATCAGTCGCCTGGCCCTGGTAACCACCGAGGGGTTGGTGAATCATGACTCTAGAGTGCGGCAGGCAGTAGCGTTTGCCATTGGCGCCCGCGGCCAGCAACATGGCGCCCATGCTGGCTGCCTGCCCCACACACATTGTGCTGACATCCGGCTTGATAAACTGCATGGTGTCATAAATGGCCAAACCTGCACTGACGGAGCCTCCAGGGCTGTTAATGTACAGGTTGATATCCTTGTCGGGGTTCTCGGACTCCAGGAACAATAATTGGGCGACAATCACGTTGGCGGTATGATCATCAACCGGTCCCACCAGGAAAATGACGCGTTCTTTGAGCAGCCGTGAATAGATATCATATGCGCGTTCACCGCGGGAGGTCTGCTCAACCACCATTGGCACTAGATTCAAAGCACGTGTTTCATTGTTCATAATTACTGGCTCGCTGCCTGCGTTGCTGCATTGATGGCTTCCTGGAAGCTCATCGCCTTATCCGTCACTTTAGCGTTATTGACAACCCAGTCAACCACCTGGCTTTCAAGAACCGAATTTTCTACTGACTGCAATAACCTTTGATCACTGTAATACATCTGTACGACTTCGCGTGGCTCCTCGTAGGTTTGCGCAA
>CALJWY010000327.1 GCA_937974465.1 uncultured Lysobacterales bacterium
GGAAATAATCTGAAAGTTTTGCCTGGCTGGTAACACCTTCACCAGGCCTGATATCGAGATCGATATCTTTGCACCATGCATGGGTCGGCAACAGCAGGCATAACCCGATCACGCCTAGCCATTTACATCTTTGGGCAACCATTCGATTCATTGAGTGCTTTCCTTAATTTATTATTCTGGTGATTGGCCTGGTGATTGGTCTGGTGATTGGTCTGGTGCTGCGGCGCCGCCGAGACGCCGGATTGAGCCAACGCCCGTCAATACGCCGTCGTCATTGATCTCGATGGCATTCGGGCCACCAAAATACAGATCCGGGTGCTCATAGCGCTTCACTTTATGGCCAAGTTCCAGCAGGAATTCGATGGTCTTGGGCGGAAAATCATCCTCCAGTTGGATTTCTTTATATGCATCATAGCCGCTAAACTTGGGCGCCCTGATCGCGTTCTCCAGGCTCATGTCAAAATCGATAACGTTAACCAGGATTTCAATGATCGTAGACCCAATACGTCCGGCCCCCGGAGAACCCAGCACCCAGCGCAGCTTGCCGTCTTTGCTGACCACGAGCGGGGCGATGGTCGTGCGCGGCCGGCGCCCTGGTTCCAGGTTGATCGGGCTGCCCTCGACCGGCTCACTCTTGAAATTACCCAGTTCATTGTTCAAAAAATAACCATCGACCATGTTTCCGGTTCCAAAAAAACTGGATATGGTCTGTGTCCAGGCGACTGCATTACCGGCCTTATCGACCACGGAGAAGTGGGTCGTGGACGGTGGCGTATCCTGGGTCTGGCCCTCGATAACGGCCTTTTGGCGGGCTTCGAGCATCACGTCAACGTACTTTTCACCATTCTCATACGCACCGGGGTCACCGACCCTGTCCGTGTACCAGCTTGCGGGATCTGACGCCTTGGACAGGTCTATCCGCATCATGCGTTGGCGCGCATAATCCTTACTGATATAGCCCTTTTCCGGGATATGGTCATTGGTTTCCGGGTCACCCAGCCAACGGCGCTGATCCAGTGATGTCAAAATCATGGCTTCCTGCATGATGTGGATTGCTAACGGATCATCCCAGCTCATCATGGCCAGGTTGAAGTGCTCGAGGATATTCAGGGTGGCCAAAATTCGTGGCCCGCCCACAGGGCTGCCCGGCACACTGATTTCATAACCGCGATAGCTGCCCTTGATCGGGGGCTTGGTGATGGCGCGATAGGCCTGCAGATCGGACTTGCGGGTCCAACCGTCATTTTTCTGCATGAATTGATCAAGGCTGTCCGCCAGTTCACCGCCGTAGAAAGCATCGACACCCTGTTCAGCGATTGTGCGCAGGGTCTTGGCCAGGGACGGATTTTTAAACGTCTCGCCCGCCGCCCAGGGCATATCGTCGTTAAGGAATCGCGGTGCATTTTCGAGCAGGATTTCCCAGCGGTCCATATTCACCTTGGAGAAGGTCTCGCTGACTTCAAAGCCTTCCTCAGCCAGGCGAATTGCTGGTGCGGCAAGGACATCAAGTGGCAGGCTCGCCAGTTCAAGCGCCTTGCCAATACCTGCCGGCACACCTGCTACACAGTAGCCCTTGGGGGTGTACCTGACCTCGGAAAGCTTACCGGCTTTAGCCAGGTTTTCATAAGTTGCCAGGGCCGGTGCGGTACTGCGGAAATCGATGGCGATCTCACGGCCATCCGCCATCACGGCAACCATGTACCCTTCACCACCCAGGCCGGAGGCATAGGGCTCAACCACCCCGAGCGCCAGGCTTACCGCAATCGCGGCATCTACCGCATTGCCGCCTTTCTCCAGAATTTCAGCACCGGCTTGGGCAGCCAGCGGGTGAGCCGCCGTCACCATTCCCTGTTTTGACTGCAATATCGGTGCGACCGTGACAGCCATGGCGACCGGTAAAGCTGCCAGCCAGATTACGGCGATCAATAGCCATGAATTATATCGTTTCATGCGGAACACCCCTCAGGTCAGATGGGTAAATCGTTTACAGAATGCCCCACTCTGTCAGCACCTGCTGTAAGGGTGCACTGGTTTCCCGTACCGACTTGGCGGGCAATATTTCCAGGTTCGTGCCTTCTACCAGCTTGGTGAACAAGCCATCGTAGTCTCCGCCTTCAACCACAATCAGTTTGTCAGCCATGGGTATCGCCGCTTCGATAAACAGGTCGGTCAGTGTGCCACGCCGGCCCTTGCCACCGATATGCATAACCAGGACATTCATACCCTTGGCTTTTGCAGCTTCGGCAACACTCTTCATACGTGCAATTTCAGCATCCTTGTCAATACCCGCTTCCCCCAGACCTTTTGAACTGCCGGCAACCACGGTCACCAGGACTTTTTCATCCTGTAGACCATCTGCCTGGAGAATTTTCTCCAACCGTCCCTCAACGCCCAACTTCTTGAGTACAACCCTTACCATCATGGCATCGGGGCTTTGGCCAAACGGCGTCAATACAACGTCCGCAGCCATGCCGGCGGTACTGAAAACCATCAACATCAGGCCGCTTAATATGTTCTGGATGAGTCTGTTTTTCATGCTGTTTCCTTTGATAAGAGGTACCCGTCGCTAACTGTAAACTGCTAAAAAATTAACGAACCCAATGAATTGTTTTTTACGGGACGATCCCGGTAATTTTCAATAAAAAGAATTTTACTGGCCGGTCACCGGTTAACTCCAATGACCATTTGTACTTAGCCTATAGCACAAGTCTATGTAAACACAGCTTCGTTGTCATACCCGTGACTCTTTTATGCCCCAAGAACCTCAAATGACCCCTACCCTTTTTGATACGATGTCATAATTGTTATTGCAAACTTGGTACAGCAAAGACGAGATGGGGCAACCGATGAATTTCAAGCAAACCATTCAACAGGGCATACCGGACGAATTACCGCCATTCAAACCACTGGACGAAACGGTCAGCCATGCCCCGAAACGCAAGGATATCCTCAGCAAAGAAGAAAAAAAGCTGGCCCTGAAAAATGCCCTTCGCTATTTCGACAAAAAACACCACGAAGTGCTGGCCCGCGAGTTCGCCAGTGAGCTTGAGGCCTATGGCCGTATTTACATGTACCGCTTCAGGCCCAATTACAGGATGTATGCCCGTCACATAGACGAGTATCCCGGTCGTTGCCTGCAGGCCCGGGCCATCATGCTGATGATCCAGAACAACCTCGACTACGATGTTGCCCAGCACCCGCATGAACTGATCACCTACGGCGGTAACGGCGCCGTTTTCTGCAACTGGGCACAGTACCTGCTATGTATGCAATACCTGGCCGAGATGACCGGTGAGCAAACCCTGGTCATGTACTCGGGCCACCCCCTGGGCCTGTTCCCTTCACACTGCGATGCCCCGAGGGTAGTGGTTAGCAACGGCATGATGATCCCCAATTATTCCAGCCCAGATGACTGGGAAAAATTTAACGCGTTGGGGGTCACCCAGTATGGCCAGATGACGGCTGGTTCATACATGTATATCGGGCCGCAGGGCATCGTGCACGGAACCACCATCACCATCCTCAATGGTTGCAGAAAAATTGATGACAAGGGTTCTGCCGGCAAGCTGTTTGTCACCTCCGGATTGGGCGGCATGAGTGGCGCCCAGCCCAAGGCCGGCAATATCGCCGGGGTGATTTCTGTTACCGCCGAGGTCAACCCTGCGGCAACCTACAAGCGCCATGAACAAGGCTGGATCGATGAAGTCATCACTGATCTTGACGCGCTTTGCCAAAGGGTTCAAATCGCCCGGCAAAACAAGGAGGTGGTTTCCATCGGTTATGACGGCAATATCGTCGATGTGTGGGAGAAGTTCGCAGACGAGAACATCTATGTCGACCTGGGCTCAGACCAGACCTCGCTGCACAACCCCTGGGCCGGTGGCTATTACCCGGCCGGCATGAGCTATGCCGAGTCCAATGAGTTGATGGTGAATGACCCGGCCACATTCAAGCAAAAAGTCCGGCAAAGCCTGTGCAGGCAGACCGAGGCCATCAACCGGCATACCGCCAGGGGCACGTACTTTTTCGATTATGGCAATGCCTTTCTGTTGGAGGCTTCAAGGGCCGGTGCAGATATCATGGCGGACAACGGTATCGATTTCCGCTACCCGTCCTATGTGCAGGACATCATGGGACCGATGTGTTTTGACTATGGCTTCGGACCTTTCCGCTGGGTATGCACCTCGGCCGATCCTGAAGACCTGCTGAAGTCCGATGATATCGCCTGCCAGGTACTCGAGACGATCATGCGCGACTCACCAGCGGAAATCCGCCAGCAAATGGCGGATAACATCCAGTGGATCAGGGGCGCCCAGGAAAACCGGCTGGTGGTTGGCTCACAGGCCCGCATCCTGTACGCAGATGCAGAAGGAAGAATCAAGATTGCCGAGGCCTTCAACCGGGCCATTGCAGATAAAACAATTTCCGCACCGATCAACCTTGGCCGGGACCACCATGATGTCTCCGGCACGGATTCACCTTACAGGGAGACTGCCAATATCTATGACGGCTCCCAGTTCACCGCAGATATGTCTATCCACAATGTCATTGGCGACTCCTTCCGGGGCGCCACCTGGGTATCCATCCACAACGGCGGCGGTGTCGGTTGGGGTGAAGTCAGTAATGGCGGATTCGGCCTGACACTGGATGGTACTGATGCGGCTGAAAAGAGGCTCAGAGCCATGCTTTTCTGGGACGTAAACAATGGTATCGCCCGCCGCAGCTGGGCCAGGAATGAAGGCGCCATTTCAGCGATAAAAAGAGAGATGGAGAGGACACCAAACCTGAAAGTCACCCTGCCAAATATCGTGGATGACAATATCCTCTGAGTCGGGAAGAGCGATACCCGATGGACTCGTGGCGCCCTGCAATATGCCAGCATTAGCCCTCAAGACCCCGGGCACGCATTACGCTGAACATGATCTCAATGCCTGGCATCGACAGGTGCAAGATTGATATAAATGGTGCCGACAAGAAGATTCGAACTTCTGACCTACGCATTACGAATGCGCCGCTCTACCAACTGAGCTATGCCGGCACGGAAGGCCGGCAAGTATATGTAATTCCGCTGTCTGGAACAATACCCCCGCGCTCAGGCATTTACCTACAACTGGTTCGTTCAATACCCACAACTCAATACTGATATTGGCGATATCGGACCAACCCGTACATCAGTAAAAATACCTGGCATCTATTGCATATATCGGGGGCAATGCATGACGCACTTGAAAGTCAAAGAACGGCGCAAAAATCATAGAGCTCTATTTCCGCAGCAGCTGAGCCCAGGTTTCAGCTTGTTAGAAGTGCTGATAGCCACGACGGTGTTTTCATTGGGTCTGGCAGGCTTTGCCGGGTTGTTGCTGAGCAGCATGATTGGCTCGGCGCAAGCCAGGAATGAGGGTATCGCATCGATGGCAGCGGCCAGCCTGGCTGAGCAAATTCGATTAAATACCGTGGCCCTGGACCGCTATCTGTACCCGACTGAATCTGTTTCCAGAATTTGCGATGGCAACCAACCCTGCACGCCAGAACAACAGGCCGATTTCGATTTCAGGCTCTGGCAGTTGGAGCTTGCCGATCGCATCAGGAATGCCAGGGGCCTGGTCTGTCGCGATGGGACGCCAGAGGATGGTGTCGAGGGAAACGGCCATTGTGACGGGACCGGTCCCCTGGTGATTAAAATATTCTGGCAAGGCCCGTCAACGGATGGGAACGGCGAGGCCAGGCAACACCGGTTTACGTTGCAGCTTGCCTGATATGCAAATCCTTCGTGTCGCTGGATTTTCCCTGCTTGAGGTTCTGCTCAGCGTGTTTCTGTCCACATTGCTGATCTCCGGCATTACCGTGTTGTTGTCAGCAAGTGTTGCGGCGTATCGATTGCAACTCACCCAGGATCAACTGGAGGAATCCGGCCGCTATGCCCGCGATGTATTAATTACGCATATTTCTCAGGCGGGCCACAGACACACACCCTGGCAGGACAGCACGGAATTTCCAGCCGTAACCAATGAAACGATCGAGGGTAATGTACGGCCGGGTGACCAGTTGGGACTACAGCGCTGGTCTGACAAAAATTGCTATGGCAATGAAAACCCTGTCACTGACAGCTCCGGCTGGCCACGCTTTTACCTGCTGCAGGTCCGGTTTTGGGTTAACGCTTCAAAGAACCTGGCCATCACCTGTCGTTATGGAGCCAGTGAATCTGAGCTGCAAACCCAGATCAATAATTTTGGCCTGGTTGAAAACGTCGAGTCCTTGCAAGTTTTGTTTGCAGAAGACACGGACGGGGATGGTATTGGCGATGGCTGGGTAAAGGCACAGTCCTGGCAACGGGAGAAAAATCTGCAGGCCGTAAAAATCGCCATGCTGCTGACTACACAGAAGGCACTCATTCGCGCCGCAAATGATCAAATCACATTACTGGACGAGAACTTCAACGCACCCGCGGATGGGCGCTTGCGGAGGGTTACCGTATTCACCAGCGCGATCCGGGGCCGGCTGTAGTTGCCATGCTGCACCACGCTCAACACCACCATCAAAGTGACTCGCAAGCTGGCGTAGCCTTGGTGTTATGCATGGTTTTTCTAACTGCGCTGGCACTACTCGGCCTGACCGCGTCAGCGGATGCCATACTCCAACATCAACTTGCTGCCAACCTACAGGAGACGGAGCGCGCGAGGCAATCAGCGCAAGCGGCTTTAGAGTGGGCTGAAAAATGGTTACTGGGGCTGGATGGTCCTCCACCCCTGCACTGTGACGCTGGCTGTGAAGGCATACTCGTTCATGCATTCGGAACTTTACCCAAGCGCCCCGAATTCGAGACCTTTGCCTGGTGGATGGAAACAGCTCACCAGGCAGGATTCGATCCTGTCAAAGGCGAATATTACGAATCCACGGTACCCGAAGACCTCAGCGTACCACTATGGATGATTGAGTCTCTGCATGAAACACCAGCAGATGGAAATCGATTTCAGACCTGGCACCGAATACTGGTGCGAGGCACCGGGCGCACAGAAACGGGTGTTTCTGTCGTTGAAAGTATCGTTACACGACACTGGGCACTGTCCAATAACACAGAAGCCGCCTCTTACGACCCCTGCACCGACCCGGGTGCTACCTGTGGCCGTCTGGCTTGGCGGGAATTGCGTTGAGAAAGTTCTTTCAAACAGTTAAACCAAGCCGGGGAATGACCCTCATCGAGCTGGTTATTGTCGTTGCCGTGATCGGAATACTGGTGACTACGGCGGTGCCAAGCTACCAGACCTATATGTTGCGTGTGCATCGTACGGAAGCCATCAGGATGCTGCTGCAAGCTTCCATGTGCCAGGAAAAACTCTACGCATCGCGGGGTAGTTACGATACCACCAAGTGTCAACCGGGATCAGAGTATGGACGCTATCAGATCACCTACTCAGCAGAGGATACAGGGGGCCGACGCTATATTGCCAGTGCCAAACCAGTGGGTGTGCAGCAGACGGACCAGTGTGGCAGTCTGTCGCTCGATCAGAATGGAACCCGGCGGATATCGTCCGCAAAAGCCAGTGTGACCAAGTGTTGGGGCGGGCGATAACCCGGTAAAAGAAGCCGGGTTTCTAGCCCAGCGTTTTTACCCGGAGTTCCTTGGGCAATGCGAACTCCATGTGCTCATCTACACCGTCTGCTTCACTGACAGTGGCGGAGACCTGCTCGCGAAGTTTATCAATTACTCCCGTCACCAGGCTTTCCGGTGCGGATGCTCCCGCCGTCACACCAATATGCTCTATTCCTATGAGCCACTCTGGCCGAATGTCCTCGGCACCGTCGATCAGGTAGGACGGAACACCCTGCTTTTCTGCCAACTCCCGCAGACGATTGGAGTTCGAACTATTGACAGAACCCACCACCAGCATCAGGTCAGCTTCACGCGCCAGGTCTTTAACCGCATCCTGGCGGTTCTGGGTGGCATAACAGATGTCATCATGCTTGGGGCCTGTTATGGAGGGAAACTTTTCCCGTAATGCAGCAATAACACCTTGGGTGTCATCCACCGATAAGGTGGTCTGGGTCACATAGGCCAGGTCATCGGGATAAGTGACCTCCAGTGCCGCAACGTCTTCCGGCGACTCAACCAGGTAGACCCGGTTACCACGCGGCGGGTGCTTATACCACTGCCCCAGCGTGCCTTCGACTTCCGGGTGGCCCGCATGGCCAATCAACACTGCATCCCGGCCTGCCTTACAATGCCGGGCCAGCTCAAGATGAACCTTCGTAACCAGGGGACAAGTCGCATCAAATACCTTCAATCCCCGTTTTGTACCGGCTTTGCGGACATCCTGGGAAACACCATGAGCGCTGAATATAACCGTGGCATTGTCCGGAACATCGTCGAGTTCCTCCACAAATACGGCACCAAGATCAGCCAGGCGGTCGACCACGAAACGGTTATGCACAACTTCATGTCGCACATAAATCGGTGCGCCAAACAACTCGAGCGCTCGCTCAACAATTTCTATT
>CALJWY010000328.1 GCA_937974465.1 uncultured Lysobacterales bacterium
GGAAATGGGTGCCCAACTCGGCCAGAACATCATTCTTTTCAAGCACGAAGATAGAGTCGTCAAGCCAACCGCCAAACAGCACGGGTTCTATGGTCATCCAACCAATGAAAATGGAAGGTATGGCCAGCAGGATCAACGGAATGGTAACCACCAGTGGTGATTCCTTCGGCTTGTGCGCCTGTTGTCCCTGTGGCGGATGATCACCGGCATCGTGAACAACTTCAAAACGCTCCTTGCCGTGGAAGGTAAGGTACAGCAGCCTGAAGCTGTAAATTGATGTAATCAGTACACCCGCTACGACGGCAAAATAGGCCACCTCACTACCAAAGCGATGGGAATCAGCTACCGCTTCGATAATGGCATCCTTGGAATAGAAGCCGGCAAAGAACGGGAAGCCAACCAGGGCGAGGGTGCCAACCCATGCGGTAATCCAGGTGATAGGCATATACTTTCTAAGGCCACCCATGAAGCGCATATCCTGCTCATGGTGCATGGCGATAATCACTGAACCGGCGCCAAGGAATAACAGGGCTTTGAAAAACGCATGGGTCATGAGGTGGAAAATGGCTGCTGAGTAAGCAGAAACACCCAGGGCAACCGTCATATAGCCCAGTTGCGACAGGGTTGAATACGCGATTACGCGTTTTACATCGTTCTGGACAATACCAATCAGGCCCATGGACAGCGCGGTAAACGCACCGATCAACAGCACGAAGCTCAATGCCGCGTCACTCAATTCAAACAGGGGTGACATCCTGGCAACCATGAATATACCCGCTGTCACCATGGTGGCAGCATGGATCAGGGCCGAGATGGGTGTCGGGCCTTCCATCGAATCCGGCAGCCATACGTGCAATGGCGCCTGTGCCGATTTGCCCATGGCGCCAATAAACAGGCATACACAGATAAAGGTCAGCATATTCCATTCCATGCCACCGGGGATGGAAATTGTCTGGTCCACCGCGCTGTTTGCCGCACCGAATACTTCCGCGTAATCAAGGGTGCCAAAGGTCAGCAGTACCGCAGCGATACCGAGCAGGAATCCAAAGTCGCCGACACGGTTGACCAGGAATGCTTTCAGGTTGGCGCGAATTGCAGACTCCCGGTTAAACCAGAAGCCAATCAGCAGGTAGGACACCAGTCCCACCGCTTCCCAGCCAAAGAACAGCTGCAGGAAGTTGTTGGACATAACCAGCATCAACATGGAAAAAGTAAACAGCGCTATATAACTGAAGAAACGTTGATAGCCCGGATCTTCCCGCATGTAACCGATTGTGTAGATATGCACCATCAGTGATACAAACGATACGACGCACATCATCAATGTGGTCAGGTGATCGATCAGGAATCCAACCTCGAAGCGAATACCATCCGCAATCATCCAGGTGTAAACACTGATATTAACGGTTTCCAGGGTCCCGTTGATCTGCTGCATGAGTAACCATGCCGACAGGGCGAATGATGCTGCGACACCGAGAATCGTAACAGTGTGTGATCCTACGCGACCTATCTGGTTACGAAAAAATCCCGCCAGGATCGCGCCGCCCAAAGGCAGCAACGGTATCAGCAACAGGGTGGTTTGCAACGACATGTTCATCCTTTCAGATCATCCAGTTCGGCGACATTGATGGTCTGCCGGTTACGGAAAAGTACGACTAGAATCGCGAGTCCAATACCCGCTTCAGCTGCCGCTACCGTCAGTATGAAAAATACAAATATTTGTCCATCGAGATTGCCCAGGAAACGCGAGAACGCGACAAAATTCATATTCACCGCCAGTAGCATTAATTCAATGCACATCAACAGGATGATGATGTTCTTACGGTTTATGAATATTCCGGCAATACTGAGACTAAACAAAATTGCACCCAGGGTCAGAAAATGCGCTAGTGTCAACATGATGATTCCTCAGGCTCCCCTTGGCTTCTCTGATTTCATTTTCACCAACCGGACGCTTTCATCACGGCGGGTCCTGACCTGTTCTGACGGGTTCTGAGTTTTAATACCCGGTCGCGTTCTGAGCGTCAGCGCGACAGCCGCAATAATTGCAACCAGCAGCACAACACCGGCAACCTCGAACGGCAGCAGGTAATTGGTGTATAGCAACTCGCCCAGTTCACGGGTATTGCTGTAGTCGGCCGAGTTGGGTGCGGGCACTGGGAACATGTCCACACCAAAGCGTCCCCTGCTCCACACAACCATGAGCATTTCGACTGCCATGGCAATTGCGACGAGAGCGGCAACGGGCAGGTAACGGATAAAACCCTCCTTTAAGGGCACCAGGTTTATATCCAGCATCATCACCACGAACAGGAACAGCACCATCACGGCGCCGACATAAACGACCACCAGTATGATGGCGAGAAACTCCGCTTCCAGAAGCATCCAGATAGCCGCGGCGCTGAAAAATGCCAGCACCAGGTAAAGAACGGCGTAGATGGGGTTGCGTACGGTCACGACCGCGACTGCAGCCAACACCATCACCAGTGAAAAAAAGTAAAATATCAGTTCCTGGACAATCATCGGTAGGCCGCATCCTTGTTACGATTTTCTGCGATTTCTGACTCGAAACGGTCACCGATCGCCAACAGTTTATCCTTGTCAAGGATGCCCTCTTCGCGGCTTTCCATGTGATATTCGAGAACGCCGGTCAGGACAATCGAATCAACCGGACAGGATTCTTCGCAGAGCCCGCAGTAAATACATTTAAACAAATCGATTTCATAAGCTGTTGTGCGTCTTGAGCCATCCTCCCGTTCCTCGGAATCAATGGTGATCGCCAACGCAGGACAGACCGCCTCACACAGTTTGCAGGCGATACAACGCTCTTCACCATTCGGGTAGCGCCGCAAAGCATGCAGACCACGGAAACGGGGAGATTTCGGTGTTTTTTCTTCCGGGTAATTAATGGTAATGCGCGGACGGAAAAAATGACGCATTGTGAGGCCCATGCCCGCCAACAACTCAAGCAACATCAGGCTACGAAAATATTCGATGACTCGTTTCATCATCAGCTACCCTTTACCACGATTCCAAGCACTGTCATCAGGGCGGCTAACATCGTCCAGACCAGTGTAATGGGAATAAGTACTGTCCAACCCAGACGCATGATCTGGTCGTATCGGTAACGCGGGAATGTCGCCCGGTACCATAAAAACATAAACATGAAGACCACCGTCTTGGCCAGGAACCAGATGATGCTGCCTTCACCCAGGAAGGTGTCACCCAGAACCGGCATGCCCTCGAAAGGAGACAGCCAGCCACCGGCGAACATGATTGCAGTTAAACCGGAGATCAGGATCATATTGGCGTATTCCGCCAGGAAGAACACCGCAAATGCCGCACCCGAGTATTCAACGTGGAACCCGGCAACAATTTCCGACTCGCCTTCCGCCATATCAAATGGCGCACGGTTGGTTTCCGCCAGGCCTGAAATCATGTAGATCACGAACATGGGGAAAAGTGGCAACCAGTACCAGTCGAGGATGCCGCCCTGCTGTGCCAGAACGATCTCACGGAGATTCATCGTCCCCGCCAGTATCAGAACACCAACCAGCGCAAAGCCCATCGCAATTTCATAGGACACCGCCTGTGCTGCTGCCCTCATGGCACCGAGAAATGCATACTTGGAGTTGGATGCCCAGCCGGCAATGATGATGCCGTATACACCCAGAGATGTCAGTGCCAGCACATACAGCAGGCCTGCATCTACATCCGCCAGCACCAGGAAATCATTGAAAGGTACGACAGCCCAGGCCGCGAACGCCGGCGCCAATGCAATCACCGGTGCTATCACAAACAGGAAGCGGTTGGCATTGGTTGGCAGAATGATCTCTTTAAGCAACAGCTTGAAGACATCGGCAAACGGCTGAATCAGGCCCAGCGGACCGACCCGGTTCGGTCCAACGCGTATCTGCATTGAACCGATGACCTTACGCTCAAAAAATGTGTAGAAAGCGACTACCGTAATCAACGGCAGCACGATCAAGACAATCTTGAGCAGCGTCCAGATCAGATACTGTGATTGTATCCAGGTGAATACTGCTTCGATCATTTCAAACATCAGGCTGCCTCCACGCTAATGGGGCCGAAACTGTCACCCAGTGTCATCGCGACACCGATTGCGCTTTTCACCCACACAGCCCCTTTGGGCAATTCATTGAAAATGCGGACAGGAAGCATGGCGTGACCATCACCCTGGCTAACCTTGACCTCACTGCCATCGACCAGGCCCCTTGGCCCTGCATCCAGCGGATTCAGTCCCACAAATGCGACATCAGCGAGCACCGTCTGCTGGAGATATTCAGACCGCCGGCACAAGGCATCCACAGAATAAATTGCAACCTCACCAACACGGTATAGATCGCCGTCCGAGGTGGGTGCTGTCAATTCAATGTCTGCCTTCGTGTAATTTGCAGTACCCAGTTCGGCCAGCATTTCTTCCCGCAGGGATGCCAGATCTACCTGAGAAAAACCATCCAATTCGAGTTGTGATCCAAGTCTGCGCAGGATTTTCCATCCTTGCTTTGATTGACCCGAAGCACGAACTGCCTGCTCCACCGCGAAGGACTGGCCATCCATCGTATAAAACAGACCCTCGGATTCCGCCAATGGAGCCAGCGGCAGGATCACGTCTGCAATCTCTTTCAGTGCTTCGCTAGCAAAGGCAGATACTGCAACCACTGTTTCCGCAGAGGCCAATGCAGCAGTTGAAACACCGGGGTTGGCCAGGTCAGCGCCAGGCTCGACGTCCCACAGCAGGTAGGTTTTCGCGGCGCTGGTCAGCATGTCACGGGCATTTAAACCCTGGTCCACGTCTTTGCCAGCCACGCCCTGTCCCGGTAACGCGCCAGCCATGGCTGCACCCGTCGTATTGGCGCCAAAAGGCACCATATTCAGATTTGCACCGGTCGCTGTTGCGATCCACTCAGCGATTTGTCTTAACCACGCGGCCTGGCCATGAGCCATCGCAGCCTGGCCGAGGATCAGCATTTTATTGCCGCCGTTGTTCAACATATCAGCCATTGCTGTATGGGTGTTGCCCACTTTTGCATCGCTGACAGCAGCCGCAAGTGCCGCTGGAATGTCTTTTGCCGTGGCTGCGGATACCGCCACTGCCAGCGCTGCCAGTTCTTTCAGCAGGTACTGCGGTGCGGCGATCAGCCGGTTGGCCAGGGAGAAGTGGAAGTTCCAGTCCACCGGGTTCAGTGCCGCAACCTGGGCGCCATTGCGCCAGGCCTTGCGTACACGCTGGCCAAGTATCGGGGCTTCATGGCGAATATTGCTGCCAATCAGCAAAATGGTGTTTGCCTCATCAATGGCAGCCATCGGTGACTGGAAAGCAGCAGGCTGTGTGCGTGCTGCATCATCACTGAAATCCTGCTCTCTCAAGCGGTGATCGATATTTGGACTATCCAGGCCTCGTGCCAGGCGCTGTGCCAGGTAATACTCTTCGGTCGAGACACTGGGCGACATCAATACACCCAGGCTGGCGCCGCCATGTTCGGTTACGCCGTCTCGCAGGGCCCTTGACGCTACCCGGATACCCTCATCCCAGGTGACCTTGGTCCAGCGACCGTCCACCTTGACCATGGGCTCAAGTGACCTGTCTTCTGCATTAAGGCCGAAATGGGAATAGCGATCACGATCAGACAGCCAAGTTTCATTGGCTGGTTCACAATCCCTGGGAACAGCCCGCATTACCTGGGCGCGTCTTGTGTGGTACCAGAGGTTTGAACCGACACCATCGTGCGCAGCCATCGATGGACGCGCCATCAATTCCCAGGCACGCGCTGAATAGCGGAATGGCTTGTTGGTCAGGGCACCGACCGGGCAAAGATCAATGACGTTACCGGACAATTCAGAGTTCACACCCTGCGCCAGGCAGGTGCCGATCTCGGAACGGTCACCACGTCCCAGCATACCCAGTTCCTGGGTGCCGGCGATTTCATCCAGGAAGCGCACACAGCGTGTGCACTGGATGCAACGGGTCAGATCGGTCTGCACCAACGACCCGATGTCATGGTCCTGAACCACGCGTTTGCGTTCGCTAAAGCGCGAAACGGAACGGCCATAGCCCATCGCCAGGTCCTGTAACTCACATTCACCACCCTGATCGCAAATAGGGCAATCCAGCGGATGATTGATGAGCAGAAACTCCATCACACCATGCTGGGCATCAATGGCCCGGCGTGACTGGGTATATACCTTCATACCTTCCATCACCGGTGTCGCACAGGCCGGCATTGGCTTGGGTGATTTTTCTATATCCACCAGGCACATACGACAGTTCGCCGCAATGCTCAACTTGCTGTGATAACAGAATCTCGGGATACTGATCCCGGCTTTATCCGTGGCCTCGATGATCATCGAGTTTTTAGGTACTTGCAGGGCCTGACCATCGATTTCGATGCTGACCATTTCAATCACTTTTTCCGGCTGCGTGCTCATGCAGCTTTCCCCTCTTGAGCATCGACCATGGAACGGCCGTGTTCAACGTAGTATTCAAATTCATGCCAGTAGTGACGCAGGAAACCCTGTACCGGCCAGGCGGCTGCTTCACCAAAAGCGCAAATGGTATGGCCTTCAATTTGGCCGGCGGCTGATTTCAACAATTCCAGGTCTTCCTGTTTGCCTTTACCGTCAACGATTCTCTGCAACACCCGGTGCATCCAGCCAGTGCCTTCCCTACAGGGTGTGCATTGGCCACATGATTCCATGTGATAGAAACGGGAAATGCGGGTGCAGGCTTTGACCATACAGGTGGTTTCGTCCATTACGATAACCGCACCTGAACCAAGGCCCGAACCGGCTTTGGCGAGCGAGTCGAAATCCATCGTTGCTTCCATGATAACTTCGGCAGGCAGAACCGGCATGGACGAACCGCCCGGAATTACGCCTTTGAGCTTATTGCCATTGCGTACGCCACCTGCCATTTCCAGCAGATCTGCAAATGATGTACCCAACGGAACCTCGTAATTACCGGGTTTATTGACATGGCCGGAAACAGAAAACACCTTGGGCCCGCCGTTGTTTGGCTTGCCAATATCCAGGAACCATTGACCGCCGTTGCGCATGATGTGCGGAATGGATGCCAGCGACTCTGTATTGTTGATTGTGCTGGGTTTGCCATAGAGACCAAAGTTGGCCGGGAACGGCGGTTTGAAGCGTGGTTGGCCTTTCTTGCCTTCCAGTGATTCCATCAATGCGGTTTCTTCACCGCAAATATAAGCACCGGCACCCAGTGCGCTGTAGATGTTCATATCCACACCGCTGTCCATCAGGTTCTCACCCAGCAGACCTGCTTCATAGGCATCTTTCAATGCAGCTTCGAAGCGCTCATAGGGTTCGTGATGGAACTCACCGCGCATATAGTTGTAACCAACGGTAGCACCCATTGCATAGCCTGCAATACACATGCCCTCGATCACCGCATGGGGGTTAAACCGCAGGATATCGCGATCATGGCAGGTGCCGGGCTCGGATTCATCCGAGTTACACAGAATGTATTTCTGACCGGGCGCGGAACGTGGCATGAAACTCCACTTCAGGCCCGTCGGGAAACCTGCCCCGCCACGCCCACGCAAAGCTGAAAGCTTGACGTTTTCGATAATTTCAGCCGGATCCGTCTTTTCTGCGAGGATCTTTTTCCAGGCCTTGTAGCCATCGATTGCAAGATAAGTTTCCAGCGACCAGGGCTGTTCGGCATCCAGAGTGGTAAAAACGACGTTATGTGTAGCCATCAGTCCAGCCCATCCAGGATTTCGTCGATTTTGTCGGTATCAAGGTTTTCGTGATAGTGACCATCAACGACCATCATCGGTGCGCCACAACATCCGGCCAGGCATTCTTCCTCAACCACCAGCGTGATGCGATCATCCGAGGTGGTCTCACCCAGCTTGATACCCAGTTTTTTTTCTACGTGTGCAAGCAGGTCTTCAGCACCATTGAGCCAGCAGGAAATATTCGTACAAATATTCACCTTGTGTTTACCGACCGGCTCCTGGTCGATCATGGAATAGAAACTGGCAACCTCGTAGGCCCAGACCGGTGGCAGTTCAAGATAGTCTGCAACCGCCTCGATCATGTCCTTGCTGACCCAACCACCGTTCTGATCCTGCGCCCCAAGCAGTGCCTGGATCAATGCAGAACGTTTTTTGTCTGGTGGGAATTTGCTTACCCAGTGATCAATCGTTGCCCGGGTGTCCTCATTGAGAAGATCTTTCTTCCCGGCAATGAAATCGGCTTTATGGCTCATTAACGGTCCACCTCACCAAATACGATATCCAGTGTACCCATCAGGGCCACTACGTCAGCCAACATGTGCCCTCGTGCCAATTCGTCCATGGCAGACAGATGCACAAATCCCGGCGCTCTCAAGTGCACCCGGAACGGTTTGTTGGCTCCATCTGAAACCATGTAACAACCGAATTCACCCTTGGGTGCTTCGACCGCTGCATAGGTTTCGCCTTTTGGAACACAGTACCCTTCCGTAAACAGTTTGAAGTGATGGATTAATGCTTCCATGTCATCCTTCATTTCTTCACGTGTCGGCGGAATCACTTTGAAATTCTTCAGCATCACGTGCCCGGGATTGGCACGTAACCAATCGACACACTGGAGAACAATGCGCGCTGACTGGCGCATTTCTTCAATACGAACCAGGTAACGATCGTAGCAATCGCCATTGATGCCCACGGGGATATCAAAATCAACTTCGTGGTACATGGCATAGGGTTGTTTTTTACGCAGATCCCATTCAACCCCGGAACCACGCAACATCGGGCCTGAACAGCCCTTCTGCATGGCCCTTTCGGGTGAAAGTACGCCGATACCAACCGTACGTTGCTTCCAGATACGGTTATTGGTCAACAGGGTTTCGTACTCATCCACCTTGCTGGGGAAATCGCGGGCAAAAGCCTCGATGAAATCCAGCATGGTGCCCTCGCGCCATTCGTTCTTGCGTTTCAGGTCCTTGCCTTTGCTCCAGCGTGATTCCTGGTAGACAGGCATGCTGTCCGGCAGATCGCGGTAAACACCGCCCGGCCGGTAATAATTGGCATGCATACGGGCGCCGGAGACCGCTTCATACATGTCATTGATCATTTCACGTTCGCGGAAAGCGTACAGGAATACGGTCATCGCACCCAGGTCGATGCCTGACGAACCGATCCACAACATATGGTTACCAATACGGGTCAATTCATCGAACATGGTGCGTATGTAATGTGCCCGTTTGGGAGCATCGATACCCAGCAACTGCTCGATGGCCCTTACATAGGCGTGCTCGCTGCACATCATGGATACGTAATCCATCCGGTCAACGTAACCGATGGACTGATTAAATGGTTTGCTTTCGGCGAGCTTCTCGGTGCCACGGTGCAATAAACCGATATGCGGGTCTGCCCTTACGACAGTCTCGCCATCCAGTTCCAGCACCAGCCTGAGAACCCCATGGGCCGCCGGATGTTGCGGCCCGAAATTCATCGTGTAGTTGCGAATTTCAGACATTTTATTCTGCCCCGGGAGCCAACGAGTCAGCCGCATCATCTGCCGCTTTGTCGATGTCATCTGCTTTGTAGCGTGAATCGTCACGAATAACGCGAGGTACCAGAACGCGAGGTTCAATCTCTACCGGCTCATAGACCACGCGGCCTTTCTCTTCGTCATAACGGACGGTAACGTTGCCGATCAATGGGAAGTCCTTACGGCAAGGATGACCGGTGAAACCGTAATCGGTCAGGATTCGCCGCAAATCCGGATGACCCTCGAACACGATGCCGAACATGTCAAAGGCTTCACGCTCGTACCAGTCGGCAGAGTTCCAGGTTTCAACCAATGATGGCACCACAGGAAAACCTTCATCAGCTGCAAAGGTCTTTATCCGCACACGCTCATTTTTGCTAATAGAGAGCAGGTGAGCCACCACGCTAAAGCGTTGCTCGGCATCGTTGGACTCCGGCCGGTTTTGCCAGTCGAATCGGCCAGGGCCAAAACCCTCAACGCCGCGACTGAAGCCCTCATTGGTGGCCTCATTGGTTTCCCACTCAACCTGGCCATAACCGAGAAAATCGACACCACACAAATCGGTTAGCTGGCAGAATGCAAACCTTGCATCATCACGCAGTACTTGCGCGACCTCCAGCCAATCATCAACCGGAACCTGGATGGTGACAATTCCTGTGGCCGACCCAGATACTGCAACTCGATCACCGAAACAGTCACTAAGCTGATCGGCGAGACCATTGGATACGTCAATCATCACATCACCTGGCTATCGTATCGGTACGGCGAACCTTCTTTTGCAACTGCAAAATGCCGTAAATCAGGGCTTCCGCTGTAGGCGGGCATCCGGGAACATAGACATCCACCGGAACAATGCGGTCGCAGCCGCGTGTGACCGCATAGGAATAGTGATAGTAACCACCACCATTGGCACATGAACCCATGGATATAACCCAACGGGGCTCAGCCATCTGGTCATAGACCTTGCGCATTGCAGGCGCCATCTTGTTGACCAGGGTGCCGGCCACGATCATGACGTCGGATTGTCGTGGACTGGGGCGAAAAATTACCCCGAACCTGTCGAGGTCATAACGCGCGGCGCCAGCCTGCATCATTTCCACGGCGCAACATGCCAGGCCAAAGGATACCGGCCACATGGAACCAGTCCTCGCCCAGTTGATCAGGGCGTCCAGCGAGGTTGTTACAACCCCGCGGGCCAGCAATGGATTGCTGTCCGCACTGGGTCTTAAAATATCGTCTACCTCACCGAGTTCCGTACCCCGGTCAGGATACATAAAGTCCATCATTCCCATTCAAGCGCACCTCTTTTCCAGATCACAATATAGCCGATGACCAGTTCCGCCAAGAACACAAACATGGCAGCTATGCCAAACATACCCAATGAATCGAGCGCCAGGGCCCAGGGCAGAAAGAATGTGATCTCAAGATCAAAAATGATAAACAGGATGGCTACCAGGTAATAACGAACATCAAACTTGGTACGGGTGTCTTCAAAAGCTTCGAAGCCGCACTCGTAGGCAGATAATTTTTCACTGTCAGGCCTGGTGGGGCCAAGCAAACCGCCGATGACCACCAGCGCGATGCCGATAACTGTAGACACACAGAGAAAAATCAGAATTGGCAGGTATTGTGCAAGCATACTCCAGTCTCAATTCATTATGGGACAGTCGTATACCGTCCACTAAAAAATGGTGCCCAAGGCCGGACTCGAACCGGCACGACTTCCGTCACTACCCCCTCAAGATAGCGTGTCTACCAATTCCACCACTTGGGCTGTTATTATCGTTACCTCAGGGCCCATTGCCGCTGGAGGTATCTTTATCACCAGTTTCATCGGACGCCGGCACTGACTCTAAATCGTCAATTGCAGGCATGTCACCGGTTATCTCTTCACTCTCTGGTTGTACGATCGCGGCATCTATCGAGGGAACATCTGAAGAATCAGCCCCAACCGTTACGGGTAAATCCGGAACCTCTTGTTCCGTCACTTCTTGTGCTGCCGGTGTGTTACCGACAACACCAAGATCTGTTTCAGGTGCCATGCTCATACGTGAAGCCATCACAGCCATCGTCAGGCTGATCAGGCAAAACAGTGTTGCCAGGACCCAGGTCGTGCGCGACAGGAAATTGCCTGCTCCGCGGGAACCAAAAACGGTTCCGGAAGCGCCCGCTCCGAACGCAGCACCTGCGGTCGCGCCTGCACCCTTCTGGATCAAGATAAACGCAATCATGGCGATTGCGATAAGCACATGAAAAATATTTAAAACCTGCATACTTTATTCCGTTATTT
This sequence comes from uncultured Lysobacterales bacterium, assembly GCA_937974465.1. Taxonomy (GTDB): domain Bacteria; phylum Pseudomonadota; class Gammaproteobacteria; order Xanthomonadales; family SZUA-36; genus SZUA-36. The sequence continues at coordinate 11,816 of CALJWY010000328.1, forward strand.
AGAGCACCTTTCAATCAATGGCGCTATAGATTGCAAGGAAGGCTTCAGCTGTTAACGAAGCTCCTCCGACAAGTCCGCCATCGATGTCACTCTGGGCAAACAATTCGGCGGCATTGGAACCATTCACACTGCCGCCGTATAAGATTCGTAATTGACCGGCTATTATAACATTGAGAGATGTTAATTTGTCACGAATAAATGCATGCACTGACTGCGCCTGTTCCGGCGTCGCTGTTAAACCTGTTCCAATTGCCCAGACCGGCTCGTATGCAATGACGGCCTTGCGGAAAGATTCGATACCAACAAATTCAATAACTGCGTCCAGTTGACGCGCTACCACGGCCTCTGTTTGCCCTTCTTCACGTTCTTCAAGCGTTTCGCCGACACACAATATCGGATGCAGGCCTGCGTCAAGTGCTGCCTTGAAGCGTAACGCCACGTCGTGGTCACTCTCGCCGTAAATGGCACGTCTCTCAGAATGCCCGACCAGGGCATAATGACAACCAAAATCCTTCAGCATACCGCCTGAGGTTTCACCGGTATGGGCGCCCTGCGCATTAGGATTGAGGTTTTGGCCACCGTAACGGATATGAGTGCCGGCAAGCACTGACTCGGTCAGCGGCAAGTATGGAAATGGCGGGAAAACGAGCAGGTCGGCTTTACCATCCGCTGAGCTGCCGGCCAGCAAACCCTCCAGCAATTCACTCACCATGGCCTTTGAGCCATGCATTTTCCAGTTACCTGCAACCAGTATTTTTCTCATTATTCAAATCCTTTAATTCTATAGCGGTATCAAGGCGCGCAAGCATACCGATGCACCTACTGTGCTGCAAGTTTGAAATCGAAACGCATGATGAGCCACACAACGACAAAAACAAATGATGCAGGTCAATACGAACGCGCAAAGACGCAAAAACGCCGAAATAGTCAGCTACGGATGACCCTGTCTTGCATGCCGGTCATCAACCTGCTCAACCTGCCGGCCCCGCTAGCCGCTCACACCTGTCCCGGCTGGGTTAACGGGGAGCCACCGAAAAGCAAATGATGTGTATACAGAAAAACCATGAACACCAACACGCTGAATGCCACCGTTGCCACATCGCGTTTAAATGGTACAGGCTCAGGTTTCACCCACTCACCATCACGCTTGTTAATCAGCAGCATTTCCAGAATCGCCCATATGGTCAAGCCTGCAAAAAGCACGATTCCACGCTCTGAACCCACAGCCACAAGGTGGCCCAAACCCCAGCACGCCACCCCTATTAACTGCGGATGACGCATTACCCGCTTGATATTGTTGGGCGGATAAGGGGCCAGAAACAGAATAAAACCAATCAGGGTAAGTACGCCGGCAACATGCACACCCCAGTCCGGGGGTGTAAAAACCAACTCCAGAACCTCGCCTTCGGCCGGCGTCAGGGACTTCCAGCCCGAAATGATCAGGTAAATGGCGACCACCATCAACAGCGTAAACACGCCCTTGTAGGGATACTCACCAAAACGCTCAAGCATGCGTGTCTTGAGGTTTGCAAAGATGGCCGGAATAAAATGAACAACACTCCAAAGCAGTACACCCAATGCTAGCCGTGACATCGTCCATATACTCCTTCAATTCAAACATCTAAAGTGTAGTAGCATGACACTTCTTTGGTAATGATACAGGTCAACTCAATGGGTGAGGAAGATATGGGTACAGAAAACCAAAAGCCCTGGGCCCTCGTCACTGGTGCCTCTGCGGGCATTGGCGCCGAATTCTGCCGGCAACTGGCTGCCAGCGGTTACCGCCTGGTTCTGATCGCGCGCCGCCAGGATAAACTGCAGGCCATAGCCGACGAAATCTCGCAAAACCACGGTGCTGAAAGCCTGCTGATCACGGCTGATCTGTCTGCAAAAGAGGCCGGGCAATCCATCGTTGAACGGCTCGAAAGTGAGCAAATCAATATCGAATACCTGGTAAATAATGCGGGTTACGGATTACCCGGCAGCTACCATGTTCCGGACTGGCAGGCGCATGCCGATTTCATCCAGGTCATGATGACCGCCGTCTGTGAAGTGACCTGGCATTTACTGCCGGGTATGCAACAGCGTGGTCGTGGCTTCATCGTCAACGTTGCTTCCGTGGCAGGGCTGGTAGCTTCCAGTGCGGGCCACACCCTGTATGGCGCAAGCAAGTCCTTCCTGATCAGGTTCAGCGAATCCCTTGCACTGGAAAACCAGCGCACCGGCGTCAAGGTCACAGCGCTCTGCCCGGGCTTTACCTACAGTGAGTTTCACGATGTTAACGGCACCCGCGAGATGATTTCTGGTCTGCCAAACTATCTCTGGCTCGATGCAAAAGACGTCGTGGCAGACACCATTGAGGCCATGTCATCTGACAGGGTTAAACCCCTGGTCATCCCTGGCATACAATATAAATTCATCGTATTTGCCAATCGTCACCTGCCGTGGCTGGCCAATATGCTGACCAAAAGAAATGCAAAACACTTCAGGGTGACCGATTAGACCATTCATGCCTGGTCAGTAATACGACGGGTCAAAATCAAGATGCCCACTGAAATTGCAGACACCATTGTCATCGGAGCAGGCGTCATCGGACTCGCCATCGCCCGCCACCTCGCACAAAAGGGTCGCGAAGTCATTGTGCTGGAAAGCAATGATTCATTTGGCAGGGAGACCTCCAGCCGCAATTCCGGTGTAATCCACGCTGGTATCTATTATTCACCCGGCTCACTTAAAGCACGCTGTTGCATACAGGGCAAAGCGCTGCTCTACGCATACTGTAAAGAACGCCAAATACCTCACCAGCGTTGTGGAAAATTGATTGTCGCCGGCAGCGATGATCAATTTGACCAGTTAAAATCTCTGCAGCTTAATGCCGCGAGGGCCGGCCTCGACGACTTGGAATGGCTGGATGCCAGCCAGGTCAGGGTGATGGAACCCGACATCAGGGCCGCGGCAGCACTTTACTCGCCATCTACCGGAATCATCGATGCACATGAATTGATGCTGGCCATGCTGGCAGATTTGGAAGCACATGGCGGGATGCTGGTTTACCAGAGCCGGGTGCTCCGCGGTCGACAGAAAGGTGATCGCGTCGAACTGGAAGTCGACAATGGCGGTCAATTTACCCTACAGGCCAAAACGGTTATTAACGCCGCCGGACACGGTGCAACCGGCGTTGCACACAAATTTGCCGGCTTACCCCGTCAACACATACCCGCCACTTACCCGGTCCGCGGACACTATTTTGAACACTCGGGTCCACTGCCGTTTTCACACCTGGTCTACCCCTTGCCCGATGCCACCGGCCTTGGCATCCATGTGACACCGGACACCGGTGGCCAGTACCGGTTCGGACCCGATGCAGAGT
>CALJWY010000329.1 GCA_937974465.1 uncultured Lysobacterales bacterium
CATTAATGGTATGCCTTCACAGGGCACATCATTTTCCGGCAGACCCTCTACTCGGTTCGGTGAATCGCAGGGACCAAACGGGTTGTAATAGTTTTCCGCGCCCACGTACAACTCGATACCGGTGGTAAAGGTACTCGGGTGGCGTACAAGCATGGTGTTTGCTTGGTAGTAAGAAAACTCTGAATAGGACTCTGTACCGCTCTCGAACTCGTGATTCAGGTACAGGAACACGTTATAGCGGTCCAGGTCAGACCTCAGGTCGCGGCCGTATGCCTCGTTCCCACTGGTGTCGAAACGGACACCGGTGGCGGACCCGAATTCATCGCGGTTCACACCGTCCCTGAGAGCGCACATGGTGCTACTGGCAGGAATTTCCCAGGCGTCTGGGTGCTGGCATGCCGGGTGATCCAACGGGAAGACCTCAAACTCGCCGCCTGAATCGGTCCAGGGACTGGCATCCATAATTGTTCCAAGACGGCTTCTCTCCTCGGCATCATACTGGCCATAGCCGGAGTCCACAGACGTGTTTCTGAAGCTGAGAACAGGATCACCGTCTTCGTCATACAACCAGGGCGAATCTTCGTTCAAACGCCAACGCATTTCGGAACTCCAGCGCCGGTCTTCATTACCATTGATGGCATCGCGGTGATAATAATCAGCGAACATACTGAGGTTGGTGCGGCCGCCGTTGAAGTCATGGCCCCACTTGACGGTGCCGCGGTAGTTGTTGGCCGAGAAGTTGTCGTACCAGTCATAGCGCCCACGGATCGTGAGACCTTCGAAATTGTCCTGCAGCACGGTGTTGACAACACCTGCCACCGCATCGGCACCGTAGATGGCCGAGGCGCCGTCACGCAGGACTTCAACACGCCTTATGCCCATCGTTGGGATCTCGTTGGGGTTGACCGAATTGACCGGTACAAAACTGCCGCCGACCTGTTCGGTCTGGTAACCGGCCGTCTGCACCATGCGGCGCCCGTTCAGCAGAACCAGGGTGTTACCGGTACCCATGTTACGCAGGTTGAAAGCACCGACGTCGCCACGCACCGCGTTGACGCCACCGGAAATATTCTCGGCCTCGTTCTGGAAGTTCTGGCCCTGCTCGGGCAGCATATCGAGAATCTCGTCAAGCGAGGAGACACCCATGGCTTCGATCTCTTGCTCGGCAATGACCGACACGGCCAGGGCCTCGGAAATGGCTGCGCCCTTGATTTGGGAACCGACGACTATAACTTCTTCCAGTAAAACGTCTTCATCGGCCGCCTGGTCAGCATCATCTGCTGCCTGTGACAGCTGCGTCACCCTGCTCGTATCCGCATCGTCTGCAGCCTGTAGGGGGCTGCCGATAAAAGATGCCAGGAAAAAGAGCATAGCTGTGACGCTCGTGGTGATTTTATTCTTTAATTTCAATTGCCTGAAGAAGGCAAACCGCGGTAAATTCCTCATGATAAATTTTCCTGCGTTAGGTTTAAGAGCAAAAACAAGATCAATCCAAATCAATCCAAAGGGCGCAAAACAAAACATCTGCCCTCAATCATTATGTTAAAAAAATGTTGGCTTGCATAGTCTCTCCATAATAATGCACTCATTTTTGACTTCGATTTAGCAAATTTCCAATGAATCTTCATACGTGTTCGATAACCTGAGGTTATACTTCGCATAATTCTCAGTCTTGGAATGACATGCGCCTGCGACAAATTGAAGTTTTCCATGCCATTTACACCTGTGGTTCCATCACCGCCGCCGCCAAGCTGCTGAATGTTTCCCAGCCTTCTGTCAGCAAGGTGCTCGCTCATGCGGAACAGCAGTTGGGCTTTGCGCTGTTCGATCGCCAAAAAGGCAAGATCATACCGACGCAGGAGGCCGAGCGTTTGATTCCGCATGTCAATGATGCCTATGACAACATCAATGAACTGCGGCGCATTTCACAAAATCTCCGTGCCTCTGACACCGGTCGTATACGGGTTGCCGTGATACCCGCCTTTGGTATTGACCTGTTGCCGGCAGCGGTCGCGTCGTATCTCAAAATCCACCCCGAGACCACCTTTGAAATCGAAACGCTCCATCTGCGCCAGGTTATCCGTGCAATCAAGGAACACAGGGTTGATATCGGTTTGGTATTTGACCCGCCGGTTATGCCGGGCATCAAGGTCGAAACCCTGGGAACAGGGAAATTCACCGTGCTGACACATGAATCCGTGCTTTCCAAAGCCGACCAAAGCCTGTCCCTGGAAGACCTGGACGGCTTACCACTGGTCAACCTGAGCAAACGCAGCCCGCTGGGAATGCTGCTCGGCAACCATATCGAAACCAGCAAAATCAAGTTTCATTCTGTCGCCAGGGTGGAGACCTACCAGATGGCGAAGGCGCTTGTCGCGCATGGCGCAGGGGTTGCGATTGTCGATGAAATAACCGCCAGGTCGATGGGACATGACAATGTTGTTGCCCGTGGCCTGGAGCCGGAACTTCAGTTCAAAATTGCAATGCTCAGCAATGAGAGTGAGCCATTATCCATCGTGGCTCAAAAATTTGTTGAGCACCTGGCTTCCGCGATTGCTGATTTTCTAAAGCCGAGGTGAACCTATAGACATGCGCTATGGGGTAGGAACAAAAGGTCATTGGAGATTTAAGGCAAGCGCCGATTAAAATTCTTATCAAGGAGAATCAGGAAATCGGCTCATGCATATTGTAGTTCTGGGCGCCGGTGTTATTGGTGTAACCACAGCCTACTACCTCTCCGAACTTGGTCATGAGGTCACTATCATTGACCAGTCGCAGGAGGTGGCCTCCGGTGCCAGTGGTGGCAACGGGGGACAGCTTTCCTATAGCTTTACCGATGCCATGGCGAGCCCCGCATTGTTGTCCAAGATGCCCCGTATAATGGCTGGCCTGGACCCTGCATTTCATGTATGTCCTGCGATCAATCCGCAATACCTCCACTGGAGCCTGGCATTTTTAGGCCAATGCACCAGCCGTAATCATCGTGAAAACACCACGGCCATTTTGAAACTGGCGTTGAAATCGCGTCAATTGATGACCGAGTTGCGTGAGCGCACGGGTTTCGATTTCAATTGGCGCCGTGCGGGAAAACTGGTTTTACAGGGCACCGGTGCAGCGATGTCAGAGGCCCGGGAGACTTGCGCGCTGAAACGTCAGCATGGATGTGATGCGCGGGTAATTTCTATTGAAGAAGCCAAGGAAATCGAGCCAGCGGTGGCGAAATTGAGCAATAATTACGCTGGCGCAGTATATTCAGAAAGCGACGAAGTCGGCGACACCCTGGCATTCTCGACACAGTTGGCCCAGTGGCTGCAGACCAACCGCAACACGAATGTCAGCCTGGGCACCAGCGTTCGCAAGCTCGTTGTCCGGCAGGGCAAACTCGCCGCTGTCGAAACCGACCAGGGCAGCCTGCAACCGGATGCCGTGGTCGTCTGTCTTGGCGCCCTGAGCAACCGCCTTCTTGATCCATTGGGTATCAAGACCAATATTTACCCGATGCGCGGCTATAGCGTTACCTTGCCCAGCCTGCATACATCCAACACCGTCAGTATTACCGACCTGAACAGTAAGACCGTTTTCAGCCGTCTGGGTGACAGCGTGCGTATTGCAGGCTTTGCCGATTTTGTCGGCTATCGCACGGGTAAAGACACCGACCGGGTTCGCACACTGTTGCAGACAGCACAGGCCACAGCGCCGGCCATAGCAGATTACACAAGCAAGGACATAGCTGAATGGGGTGGCTTCCGGCCGATGACACCTGACAGCCGCCCCCTGCTTGGACCCAGCATGATCAAGGGTGTGCACCTGAATACCGGCCATGGCATGTTGGGCTGGACACTGGCCTGCGTCAGTGGCCACGATGTTGCCCAGGGTATCCAGGCTTAGGACTGTAATGAGCCGTCAAATCACCGACCTTGCCTACAATGAAAACCAACAGCTGGATTTGTTCCTGGTTGATCAGCCACAGCAGCCATTGATTGTCTGCTTACACGGTGGTGGCTTTATTTCCGGCGACAAGACCGACATCCGTTGCGAGCAATCAGCGCGCTTGTTGAATGCGGCGGGTTTTAATTGTGCGACCATTTCCTATTCCCTGGCACCGATAGAAAACAGGTTTGCAATGTGGCCCCGTAACCTGTTCGACCTGGCGGACGCTATTGCCTGGCTGCACGACCAGGCATCATCCTACCATTATGATTTTGACCGCCTGGGTTTGCTCGGCTTCTCTGCCGGCTGCTGTTTGTCCAATCTTTATATCCAGGGTGGCAGCAAGCTGTTCGAATATTTTGGCTATGCAACCCCGGTGTATAAACCACTGGCGCTGGCGGGGTTCTATGGACCCTATGATTTTACCAAGCGGCAAAAGGAGCGCCGCTCTGAAAACGAAGAAATCAACCTGCTTCACTCTCCCTGTTACTGGCTAAGGCAGAACGACATGTCAGACGTGCCTCCGGTTTTACATATCCAGGGTGATCATGATCAAGTGGTTTACCCGGACCAGCATGATGCATTTCAAAGGGACTATGAAGATCGCGGCTATCACTTTACGGCCGTGATCGTGGAAGGGTTTGGGCACAGCTTTGCACCAGTCGACTCGAATGAGTACGGACAGTCTGTGGACCTGAGAGACACAATCGCAGGTTTTTTAACCAGCCACCTTATGCCTTGACCCGGCCGGGATATAGACCTCCCTAAATCAACAGGTAGTTTGCAACCAGTGTGGCCACAACGCCGCCGATCATGGGCACAGATGTCCGCTTGATAATCGCAAAGGGGCTGACCTTTGCCGCACCGGCCACCGCAATGATGACCCCGGCCACCGGCGAAAAACTGCGAAACATGCCACCGGCAAACTGGGAAGGCAGCATCAGCGTTTCAATGGAGACATTCATCCTGTTTGCAATACCGGGGATCATGCCGGCAAAACTGAACAGGGCGGCGTTACCGCTACCGGTTAACAGGGCAGCAGCTCCCAGTATCAGAACCAGCGTAATCGCCATTACGCCACTACCCAGGCCATTACCTTCCACCATCGCAACCAGCGAACTGATCAGACCGGTGGCCTTAACTCCAGCCGCGAATACCTCGGCAGCCACGATCAGTGTCACAACCGTGCTGAAAATCTCTCCCATGCCACGGAAAAACGCTGTAATCCCAGCAAGAGCCTCGCGCAGGCTCCGGTGCCGGATGCTTTCACATACCATCGCAACAGCCAGGCTGATCAGCATTGCAGTGACCACGTCAAGGCGGATGCTGGTAACCATCAATGGGCTGAACACAAACAACAGTAACAATGGCAGGATCGGCAAAAGGGCATAAATAAGCGGTACCGGGGTCTGGTCATGCTCTGTGTTGGTTATCTCAAGAAGCTGACCAGGATCTTCGTCAGCTTCCCGCTGGTCACACCAGCGCTGCCAGAAGAAATGCAGGGCCGCTATAACCGGCACCACCACGGCAGCGACTTTCAATTGATGGATTACAAAATATTCAATCGGAGAAATCCCGATGACCTCGGCAGCCACGTTGGAAGCGGGTGAGGCCGGACCCAGGTCCAGGCAGGCGGTGGTTCCAATCACGGCTGCTGCGGCAACCGGTCGCACACCAAGCCTCACCAGGGTCGGATACATAGCCACCAATAACAACATGGCAAGCCCGGCAGCACTGGGTATAAACACATTCAAGACCTGTCCCGCCACATAGGTAATGGCCAGCAATAAATAGGGGCTTCTGATAGCTGCAAGCGGCTTGATCGAGAGGTTAACCAGGGCCGTGGAAGCCGCAATTGATGACATGTACTTTGCAAAACCACCAGCCGCCATGATGATCATGCCAATACGTGCGACCCGGTGTGAAAAAGCTTCGCTAACCATGGCAAACAGATCGAAGGCAAACAGACCGGTTATGGATTCCTCTGCACCGTTGCCGCCAAACCACGTGGTTGAAATATGTGCCGTGGTCAGCAGCGCAAACCCGGCAAAAAATAATGTCGCATGCGTCTGGTAACGCCTGACGATCAGGTAAACGGTGAAAACGATGATAAGCAGTGCGATGATTTGCATAATGGCCTGGCGTTTAACCTTTTGATGTTTTTGTTTATGCCGGTTGGGTCTAACCTGTTGGCTTGATGTTGCCGAGAAAATCAGCCAACCTGGTCTTTAAATGCTGGATAAATTCCTTGCTAATCTGCGATGTTGACTCACGATCAATATGCAGTGCTGAAATTCGAAAGCTGAATTCCGGCTCCAATTCCCGGATAACGATACCGTCAGCAGGCCCCGACCGCGCGGTGACTTCATCGGCGATACAAACCCCAAGGCCGTGTGAGACCAGTGCCTTCGCCAGTTGGAAAGAACCGGCGATACCAACTGGCGTCAGTTCAACACCACTTGCCTTGATCCGGGTTGTCAATGACCGGTCCAATGAGCCCTGGTTATCCAGTTTAATAAACGGAAGACCGGCTAAATCATCCAGTCGCAATGGCCCCTGTTTGTCAGGATTCATGCTGTCTGAGGCAAGCACCACAAAGCGCCCGTAGCCCAGCAGTTCACCAATGATCCCCGGCAGGTTTCCCTGGTCGTAGGCCAGACCAATATCAATCCTTTGGTCCATAAGGGCCTCCGTCAATTCCTCGTACTTCAAGGTCTCCAGGTTGAAGAAGATGTCCTTATGGGCTTTTTGATAACTTGCCATCGCCGCAGGCAGAAAATCAATACTGAAAGCTGTTGTAGCAGCAATTTTTATGGTGCCCTTATCCAGCGAACGCAGACTCACAGCGACCTGGCGCAGGTGGTCAACACGATCATTCACCTGGGCAACTTCAACAAATAGCTGGTGAGCTTCCGGTGTCGGTATGAGCTTGCCCCTCGCCCGATCGAACAGCGCATAACCAAGTTGCTGCTCGGCATGCGCCAAAACCTTGCTAACCGATGGTTGCGATACCTTCAGAACCTCTGCAGCGCGCGTTACGGACCCGCAGGAGTAAACAGCATGGAACACCTCGATATGTCTTAAACGCATACGGTCAAGCCGGGGTTATCAACAAGGGTCAGTATACATGGCGATTCTGCAACACGGAGATAAACCCTCAGCCGCTGGCTGACTCGAACTTCCATCTTCTATGCCTCCACAAGACGATAATAAAAATGATAGTCCCGGCCAGTGACAGGCCAACACTTACTTTAACCGGCGCCACTTTACGCGGACGGCTGTCATAAGGGATTCCTGAGAACTCACTCAAGGCCTTGACATTCAACATATGGATCACCGGAATTCCAGCCTGCAGGGCTTTTGCGATAACACCATTTCCAGCATTGCTTTTTTCATCCACCTGCACCAGGCCCGGCTGTAGCTTTAATATTTCCAGGCCATCGCCTAGGTTTGCCTGTGAACCACCGATACTGACCAGCAATCGCGACTGGTGCTGCACCATCAGGTCTGTCTTGCGGAAAATCATTTCAGCCAGGCCGGGCGCCGTTAATAACTCCACACCGGCTTCTTGTGCGGCGGAGCGCAAAAGTGCCTCCCCCTCCGGCGACAGGCCCTGCCCCAGTTCAGCGCCGGCGCCGAGCGTGTAGTAATCCGCAGGTGTCCGGATAAAACCTTTGTGTCTCAACTCTGCGGCCAATACCGGCCACGGCGCAGCCGGATCATTTGCTCCCCAACTGGATGAGCCGAGGGATACGATCAGCAGGGGCTTTAACTCCATCGCCTCGGCTGCAACCAGCACGCTGAGCAGAAAGCCGGGAAAAGACCCGGATGAATAAATGGCAATCGGATCGCCCGGCTTGAGGCCCAGATCAATAAACCAGCGACTCAAGCTGACTGCCCACGCCGGGTTGCACGCCGTTCGCTTTGCGGACGGGTCACCCAGGGTGGTGGAAATCGAACTCCACTCCATACCGATCAAGCCACAATTCCAGCGGTCTTCAGCCGCATCCACAGTCCCGCCGGAGCCTTGCCGCCACTGCGAGAGATGCAATTGAGCCGCCCGCACCCTTTCCCACTGCCGCAGTTCATCCGGTGTCATAGCTGCTGTTGCTGCCAGGTACCACAAGCCTGCCAGCCCTAAGGCCAGCAGCAGAAGCTTCCACCTGGTTTGCAGAATAAATCGCTCATGCGGGATTGTGTTACGACCCGCCATGTCAAAGCACAACCGACTGCAGCAACTGGACACACATTGCTGTCACGACACTGACAGCGACAACGGCCGACAGTGTCGTCAACAAACCCTGGCGCTCTATATCAGCCCCGACCAATCCCGGCACCACCCAACCCAGCCATAAGGATGTCTCGCCCCACACAGACACCAGTGGATAACGCAAAGCCAGGGCTATCAACATGGCTGCAGCCAGGCGTTGGCGACCGTACAGATTGGTAAACCTTACCAGCAACGCCAGCAGACCCCAGGTCAACAGGCCTGCCGCAAGCGATATCCCCACCTTCCAGGGGTCATTGATATACATGGCGATAACACCCGGGGTGATAATTCCGCCGCAGGCCCAGCCGGTTTTGTGGTAATAAAACATACCCAGCAACATGCCGATTGCCAGGCAGAAAGTTTCATGATCGTAAATCATATGATGGGGAGTTTACTCTGGACCAACAGACGTCTGCTGCCGCCATTCAAACAGGTCTTCCACCTGTTCATAATTGCGCAGCGCGTTTTCTGTAAGCGGCGAAATTGCGTTCAGATAACGCCCGATTGAATCCTGGCTTGCCAC
>CALJWY010000330.1 GCA_937974465.1 uncultured Lysobacterales bacterium
GGGGTGGAAAGTCCTATTATGAAGGCTGGTTCAATAACGCTCCCAACAACGCAAAACTCGCCCTTTACAGTACCTACGAAGGCAGCAATTGCGCGTTTCAAGGGCTATTGGACCAGGCTGGCGGCGACCTGGAGAGGTTCCATCGCCTTGCTGAACAGAAAGCAGGCCTTAAAAATGCCGAGCGCAAGCTGTGGCTGCATCATTCATGTGGGGCCTCTGCAACCCCTGGCAATCCATAACAGCTTGTTTGCAGCCGCTGATGGGTGTTTACTAAAATCATGACCCGAAAGCCTGAATCACTTGATACAATACGCCCGCTTAACCTGTGCAAATACGGCGCCAATTTGTGACCCGCATAAAAATAAGAACATCAACCCTGCTATCGGTCATGTCCATTGTCCTGGTTTCCATTCCAGGCACTTTGCTTGCGCAGGAGTCAGAACCCCGGGTAATTGCTTGCCCGGGGCCAAGCCTTGCGCCCATGTTCAAGAAGGTCCCGGATCGAGAGTCAGCACCGATAATGTTAAGGTCCTGGCAATTTGATGCCACTCAATCAGGCCCGGCGGAAGCCCGGGAACAGGTGGAACTTGAGCGTGCTGACCAATACCTGGCCACGGATCTGTTACGTTACGACCCCGACAGTAAAACCGTTACCATGCCAGGACAAGTGTCCTACCAGGATTCTGTGATACATATTACTGGCTCCAACGCGCAGTACAATTTTCTCGATGAAAACGGTCACTTTTCGGCAGTGGATTATGGTCTGACCGGTTCAAGCGCCAGGGGCAACGCCAGTCAAATCACGGTTGAGTCAGGTAATTACTCCGTGCTGCGCCAATTGCAGTTTACAACCTGTCCCGGCGAAAGCCCGGAATGGATGCTAACCGCTGACGAGCTAGAACTGGATTTTGAAGCTGGAATGGGTAAGGCCAGGAAGGCCAAGCTTGAGTTTTTTGACATACCCATTCTGTATTTGCCGTATATTTCCTTTCCGATTGATGACCGCCGCAAAACCGGTTTTCTCTACCCGTTAATCAGTACTGCAAACGATAACGGCTTCGAGATTGGAACCCCGTTTTACTGGAACATTGCCCCCAATCACGATGCCACAATAATACCGCGTTACTTTACCAATCGTGGCGCAGCGGTAACTGGCGAGTACAGGTTTATCACCCCACGCACCCGTGGCAGAGTCGACTTCGACTGGTTACCCAGCGACAAGAAAACCAGGAAATTGCGCTACCACTACCGCTTCGACCACCAGGCCCGCCTGAGTCAACGCTGGAGCAGTGCGATATTGATCGACAGGGTCAGCGATGATCAGTATTTCCAGGATTTTGCCAATAGCCTGGCGTCTGCATCACGACAATACCTGAGGAGCAAGGCAGGAATTTATGGTGGCGGTCATTACTGGACTTTCTCAGTAATTGCTGATGATTTCCAGGTGGTCGATGACGCCGTAAATGCTTTGAATGAGCCATACAGGCGACTTCCGCGAATAGCCTTCAATCTCGACCGCCCATTGGGCTTGCAGGGCTTGCGGCTTCAAATGGATACGGAGCTGGTCTATTTCGACCGGGAGATTGGTGCAACAGGCTCACGATTCGATATTTTCCCCCGTGTCGAGTGGAACATCGGAACCAACTGGGGCTATATGAAGCCGAGCGTTGGCTACCGGTACACTGCCTATGAGCTTGACTGGCGCGGTCTGCCGGGCGAAACCTCGCCCGATAGAGGCATGGAAATCGTCAGCTTCGACAGTGGTGTTTTTCTCGAAAAAGACAAAGGCAACGGGAGAACACAAACCCTTGAGCCGCGAATTTTTTATTTATATGTGCCCTACAAGAACCAGCAGGCGTTGCCTGATTTTGACTCTGCGCCATTTACATTCGGCTTCAGCCAGTTATTCCACTTCAATCGTTTTACCGGCGCGGATTTACAATCCGATGCCAACCAGCTGACCCTGGCACTGACTACACGGTCAATAAGCCGGGTTTCCGGCCATGAATTATGGAGCCTCAGTTTCGGCCAGATTGTGTACTTCGAACCTCAAAGGGTCATGCCCACTTTGCTTGATGAGCCACTGGACGATAGTGCCTCGCCATTCATAGCGGAGTTTGTATTAAACCCGACAAAAGGCTTGAGTAGCCGCCTGGCTGCGCAATGGGACTGGCAAAACAGCGAAATAGATGTGGCCATACTGGGCGTAACCCACACCGCAAGCAATGGTCGCCGCCTGGGAGCTGAGTATCGTTTCAGACGCGACAACCTTGATCAATTTGATCTGAGGTACTATCAACCAATCAACGAACGGTGGCGGGTGATGGGTCGTGTCAATTACTCTATCCAGGACTCCGATCTGTTATCTGCGGAAGCCGGTTTTGAATACGACAGTTGTTGTTGGGCACTGCGGATGGTCGCCAAACGTTTCCTGCGAAACCGTGAGGGCGAACACCGCGACGCCTTATTTATCCAATTGGTGCTCAAGGGCCTGGGAAATTTTGGGCGCCGATCCGCACCACTTTTTTACGATCTTGCCGAGTAGTTCTGTATATTTACAACACTTGGCGAGCGCAAGGCAAAACCGTGAACAGCAAACCCGTTAAAACAAACACCATTCTCGAAGGCGTCCGTTATGAAATCCGTGGCGCGCTCGCTTCCCGGGCGCACGAGCTTGAGCGCCAGGGCTATGAAGTTATCTCACTGAACATTGGCAACCCGGGCTTGTTTGGATACCGAACCCCGGAAACCATGCGCCTGGCAATGATTGAAAACCTGGGCCAGAGCGAAGCCTATTGCCACCAGAAAGGAATTTTTCCCGCTCGTGAAGCGGTTGTGATGCAACAGCAAAACCATGGTGTCATGGATGTCACTGCCGATGATGTGTTCATGGGCAACGGGGTCAGTGAGTGCATAGACCTTGCGTTGCGCGCCCTGCTCAACAGTGGGGATGAAGTCCTGGTGCCAAGCCCGGATTACCCGCTGTGGAGCGCTTCCATAGCACTCAATCATGGCTTGCCAGTCTATTACAACTGCTTACCGGAGAATCGCTTTCAGCCGGATCCGGACGAAATCTTAAGCCTCATCACACCGCGCACGCGTGGTATCGTTTTGATCAACCCGAACAATCCGACAGGCGCCGTATACAGCCGCGAATTACTCGAACAGATCGCACGTATCGCCGAGCAACATCAACTGATAGTTTTCAGCGATGAGATCTATGGCGATATGCTCTACGAGGATGCAAAGCACATACCAATGGCCACCCTGGTCCATGACACTCTGTGTGCCACTTTTAATGGACTTTCAAAAATCTACCGGGCCTGTGGGTATCGTGTTGGTTGGATTGCGTTCAGTGGCAACAGGGAAAATGCAGGGGATTACATGCATGCAATCGAATTGCTCGCTTCGTTGAGGTTATGCGCGAACGTTCCGGGACAGTGGGCTGTGCAAACAGCACTGGGAGGCTACCAGAGTGTTGTAGACCTAACCTCACCCGACGGTCGCTTGTTTCAAACCCGGCAGGCAATTATCGAGGGCGTAGGTAAGAGCAAATATCTGTCGCTGATTGAACCTGACGGTGCAATGTATGCGTTCCCGGCTGTCGATAGCAGGTTATTTGAAAGCTTTGACGATCAGAGGTTTGCCATGGAGCTATTGGAGAAACAACATGTGCTGATCGCCCCAGGCAGCAGCTTTAACGTACCCTATCGTAATCATTTCCGACTCACGACATTACCCACGGCCAGAACCATGGCTGATGTCTTCGAACGAATGGAAGTGGTTTTAGACACGATGCAAAAAGGAGACTAGTACCTCGTTGCCTCTTGCAGTACACAAAAAAGAACCTATAACAATCAACTGGCGCACACTTTTGCTGATCTGTGCGTTGTTTACTACCTGTATAGGTTAAAATGGTTGGATAACACAATGGCGAAAGCCTGGAGCAATGCCTTTATGAGAAGTTTTACCCATGCCGCTGTATGGCTTATTTGCATCACCCTTTTGACAGGTGTGGTCACCACCCCGATATATGCACAAAACACAAGCAAGATCGACTCTATTGTCGCGCTGGTGGATGATGATGTTGTGCTTCGCAGTGAACTGGATCTTGCCATCAGGGGTATCGTTGACAGGATTCGCCAGCAGGGCGGTGATCTGCCACCACAGCACCTGCTTGAAAAGCAGGTTTTAGACCGCCTGATTCTCCGCCGCCTGCAATTACAGCGTGCTTTGCAAACCGGCATTCGAATCAGCGATGCGGATATCGATCAGGCCATGTTGATGCTGGCTCAACAAAACCAGCTTAGCCTGATGCAACTGCGCCAGGCGATTGAGGCGGACGGTGAAGATTTTGTCGAGTTTCGCCAAAACATCGGCGAAGAAATGATGACCGAACGCCTTCGCCAGCGTGTGATCAACGGGATGGATCCCATTACCGAAACCGAAATCGACATCCTATTGGCTTCAGAGCAATTTAGCAGTGGTGAATACAATATTTCCCACATTCTGATCCCCTTACAGGATGGTTCCACACCACAACAAATTTCAAGCCAGGAATCAAAGGCCAACAATGTTCATCAGCAGCTTGTGGAAGGCCTGGACTTTGCCTCGGCGGCGATCTCCTACTCGGGTAGCCAGGAAGCCCTGGAAGGCGGCCTAGTCGGCTGGCGGGATCTCAACTCGGTTCCCGTCGTATTCTCCGACTCCATTAAAAACCTGAGGGCTGGTCAGATTACTGTCCCTATCCGCAGTCCGGCCGGTTTTCATATCATCAAGGTTAACGACTATCGAGACCGCAGCCAGATTATGGCGGTCGAGTTTCATGCTCAACATATCATGATCGAAATCAGTGAACTGGTCAGACCGCGTGAAGCGATGGAACAGATTCGTGATATACACGACCAACTGAAAAACGGGGAAGATTTTGCGACCCTTGCCAAAAAATATTCAGATGATATTACCAGTGCTAACCTCGGTGGTGACATGGGCTGGTTCATACCCGAAAGCTATGGTGAACGTATCGCCCAGACGCTCAAGGCCATGGAGGATGGAGAAATCAGCGAGCCTTTTCAATCTGAAAGTGGCTGGCACATAATGGAGCTTCTTGGCACACGGGAAATTGATGTAACCGAGGAGTCCATGCGAAATGCTGCAAGGAGCAACCTGCAACAACAAAAAATGGACATTGAGCTTGAACGGTTCTTACAGCAATTGCGTGACGAAGCATTCGTAGAAATCAAGCTGGATGCCTGACAACCGGCCAGTTTATTAGGAAATCAATGCTTAAGCAGTTTGGATCCTCGGGATCATGATCAGGGATGTGCCCATACTCGCCCTTACACCGGGCGAACCTGCAGGCATAGGTCCGGAATGCACTATCCGGCTCGCCCATGAGCACCCGGAGCTGCGTCTGATAGCAG
>CALJWY010000331.1 GCA_937974465.1 uncultured Lysobacterales bacterium
ACCATCACTGACAAAACCATCACCACTGGGGATAGGCGCACCCTGCAGGGTTCCAACTGCAAGCACCGACGTAAATATCCCCTGCCTGGCCAATTTTTTTGCCACGCTTTGTGCTGCAGTGCTGCCGCTATCAGCGATTAACAAAATCTCACCGCGCACCATGCCGGAGCGCTTCAACAGCTCGGCCGCCAGTTCCAACGCCCGGTCCGGGCGACTGCCGGCCACCGGGATCACATCCGGGCGCAATGCGGGCAGCATGTTGCGGATGGTATTGGTATCGCTGGTCAACGGTGAAACGACAAAGGCATCGCCGGCATACGCCACCAGCCCGGTCTGGCCCTCCAAGGTGTCATCCAGCATATCGGACAGTCTGAAATGCGCCTGGGTCAGGCGGTTGGGCTTCAAATCCTCGGCCAACATTGACAGGGACAAATCCAGCACCAGCACACGTGCATCCTTCGAGGCAAACGACGTGTCGGGCAGCTTTTCCCAACTTGGCCCTGCCAGGGAAATCGCTGCAATAAACCAGCTAACGCCGGCCAGCCAGGGCCCCCAGCGGGACGGCCTGGCAGCAGCATCACCGACACTCAACCAACGCAACAGGTGACTGTCACAGATTTTCCCCCAGTCGCCAGATGCACGGCGCAGGTGACGCCAAAGCAAGGGTATGATCACCGCCACCGGCAACATTGCCAGCCACCAGGGTCGAATAAAATGCAGTGGCAGCATTTCCATCATGAGCTGGCCAACCGCAAAGAAAACGGACGAATTGATACCAGCGCTGCCAGTAAGGCCAGCACATAAGCCAGACCCATCGGCCAATAGAACAACTCATCTACCGGGCGGATGATTTCCACATCGCTCTCCACCGGCTCAAGCTCATCCAGGATCTCGTAAATTTTCTCAAGACCCTCGGCATCACGGGCACGGAAATAGCGGCCGCCCGTGCGGTCTGCAATACTGCGCAGCGTATCTTCATCAAGGTCAGCGGACGGATTAACCACCCTGCTGCCAAAGAAATCCTGCACCATCATTTCATCCGCACCCACACCCACGGTATACACGGTCAGGCCATCGCGGGCCGCAAATTCCGCCGCCTGCAGGGGCTGCACTTCCCCTGATGTATTGGCACCATCGGTTAATAACACCAATACACGGTCTGATGCTGCGTCATCCCGCAGACGCTTGACAGCCAGGCCGATGGCATCACCGATGGCCGTCTCCCTGCCGGCCAGTCCAATCTCTGATTCTTCCAACAGCGTTGCGGTGGTTTCAGTATCAAAGGTCAGTGGTGTCTGCAAATACGCGCGGCTACCAAACAGCACCAGGCCGACGCGGTCGCCATGCCGCCGCTGGATGAACTCGCCTGCCACCTTTTTCACCACCTTCAGGCGGTTGACGGCAGACTTGTTCAAGATCATATCCTGGGTGTCCATGCTGCCGGATATGTCGACAGCCAGCAGAAGGTCCCGCCCGGTTACCGGCAGACTTTCAATTTCTCCAACCCACTGTGGCCGCGCCGCAGCCACGACCAGCAACAGCCATACCAGTGTGGCCACCAACGCCAGCCATGGGCGTCGCATCCAGCCTGCTTTGCCTCCGGCAACATCAGAAAACCATGGCACGCGCAGGGCTTGCAAATCGCCTGTCGATGATGCCGGCATCAGTATGCGCAGAATCCACGGCAGGGGCGCCAGCAGCAAGAGCCAGGGCCAGGCGATTGTAAAGCCGGTGGTAAGCGCGTCTTCAGCCATGCTCACGAATCCAGGTCCTGGTTAGCTCGCTCATCACGTCCGGGTCGAAGCGGGGCGCAGGGTCGTACGGACCCGAAGCGAGAACATTCAGCAATTCTGATGAAGCGGTATTTTTCATGTTTTCGGTCAAAAAATCGGCCCAGTCCTGGCCTGCCATCAGCGCACAGCTCCGCTCAGGAAACGCCCGCAAAGCGACCAGTTTGAAAATTCTGTTCACGGTCGACAGGTAAGCCTGCGGTTCACGCTTGGGGTCGATGCTTGTGTTCAGGTGATCCACCCACGCCAGCATCTGCTTACGCCGCTGCCGCACCCGGTAATATGCGTACAGGCGGCGCAACAACCAGCCCAGGGCCACCAGCAGCAACACAGCCAGCAACCACCAACCCGGCGCAGGCGGCCACCAGGGCACCTCCGGTGATGCATGGATATCACGTAACTGTGACAGAAGATCCGGGTTCATCTGCCGCGCCCCACCAGCATACGCAATTCCCGGCCGAGCAATTCTACCGGGTCATCGGTCGTCTTAAGTACCATCCAGCCGCATTTGTGGCGCTGGAACATACGCCGTGGCTCGATACCATGCGCGGCACTCATGCGGTCAAACTGCCTGCGAGACTTATCCTGGTGTGTATCCAGCATCGCGCTGTTTTCACCGTCTGAAATCGGGAACCTGCCGGCGGGCAGAGACTCCTCCGCGGGATCCATCACCTGGCAACCAATAACATCGTTATGTTGCCGCAGACGTGACAGGTGGCGGTGACAAACCTCATCAAGGTTAAAGAAATCACTGATGATCAGCACCAGGCTCCCCGGTCGCACCGCATGCCTGACCCTTTCCAGGGTTGTTGAAAGTGGTTCATGCCCCGGCTCTACCGAATCAGGACTCAGCCAGTCGACCAGGCCCCGGATGACCCGCATTGCCCCCCTGCGTCCACCTGAAGGACGCAGTTCGAGGTGTTTTCCCGGTGCAAACAGGAAGGCACCGATTCGATCCCAGCGCCTGACTGCTGACCAGGCGACGGCGGCAGCCAACTGGCCGGCCGCAACCGACTTGAGTCTCGTCCTGGTTCCAAAATAAAGGCTTGAACTGGCATCAACCACCACCAGTACCGGGCGCTCACGCTCTTCCTGAAAAATCTTCGTATGCGGCTTGCCGGTACGCGCGGTAACACGCCA
>CALJWY010000332.1 GCA_937974465.1 uncultured Lysobacterales bacterium
CACTGTGTTCCTCATCGCGCTGACACGCAACCAGCAAAAGCAAACAGATAGCCAGCAAAGGGGTCAGGGTAAAGTGCCAGAGTGACCGCTCTGGCACTTTACTCTGACCCCGTTTTTCAAACCGGGTTGGCTTAATGATGACTGGCTTTTCCGCCATTGCTGCATTCGTTGCTGCCGGAGCAACTGCTACCGGAACAACCCGCACAGCCGCCACGGCTGTTCTGGCCGTTCCGGTGGATAAGACCAAAACCGACAAACAGCACGATCAGCAAAGCAAATGGCGCAATATAGTTTTCCATGCCTCTATAATAATCCTGCAAAGCCCATAAACGCCATCGAAAGCGTGCCGGCTATGATCAGCACCAGCCCGGTGCCCTTGGCGATACCGGGTACGTCAGAGAATTCAACCGACTCACGGATTGAAGCCATCAATACCAGTGCCAGCGTCAGACCCAGGCCTGCACCAACCGCAAAGGTAATGCCCTGCAAAAATCCATAACCACGGTTGGTCTGGAAAATCGCCAGCCCGAAAATGGCGCAGTTGGTGGTCATTAATGGCAGGAAAATACCCAGTTGCCTGAACAGGGTGGGGGATATCTTCTTAACCACCATTTCCACGATCTGCACCAGTGACGCAACCACGATAATAAACGAGATGATGCGCAGGAATGGCACAGACTCAAGGACGTAGGTGTTCAAAAACCAGGCCGCGAAAGATGTCAGCACCAGCACAAAAATATTGGCCAGCCCCATGCGCAGCGCGGTCTCCACGCGTGCCGAGACACCCATGAATGGACACAGACCGAGAAACATCGCCAGGGTAAAGTTGTTCACCACCATGGCGGAGAAGAAGATCGAAAACAGTGTCTGGTCATTCATGATGATGCCTCCACTGCTTCAGCTTCTTCGAGCTTGGTTTTCTTACGTTGTTCGATATAACCCATGAAAAGCAGAATAAAACCAAGTGTCAGGAAGCCACCTGCCGGCAGTACCATGATGACCCAGGGCTCAAAGGATGGGCCGAACAGGGATATTTCCATAAAGCTGCCAGTTCCAAGTATTTCGCGGAACCCACCCATCATGACCAGTGCGATGGTAAAGCCAATACCCGTGCCGATAGCATCGAGCAAGGATCGAAAAACATTGTTCTTGGCCGAGAAGGCTTCCTGGCGACCCAGGATCATGCAGTTCACAACGATCAAGGCAATAAAGGCCCCCAGTTCCTTGTGCTGCACCGGTGCATAGGCCTGCAACATCATGTCCGCCAGGGTCACAAAGGTCGCAATGACAAGGATATAGGCTGAAATACGAACCTCGTTAGGGATAAAACGTTTGCAGGTCGAAATCAGTATGCTTGAGCAGCAGATCACGAAAAAGGTTGCCGCACTCATCGCGAGGGCGTTTTTAACCGTATTGGTCACTGCCAGGGCCGGGCACAGGCCAAGCATCTGGATGAGTACCGGGTTTTCTTTCCAGATTCCGCGGATAAAGTCTTGAGATGGAGTTGTCTTTCTCATGGGGTCACCTCCTCGTCTGTAGAGTTTGCAGAAGTCTGCGGGAGACCCTGAGCCATCAGGGGTTGCCACTCTTCCAGTGCGTGGTTGATGATTTCAATCAGTTTCTTTGAGGAAATGGTTGCGCCGGTAATGGTGTCGATTTCACCGGGCAAGCCTTTACCGGTTCCGGGCTTGGTCGGAATCAGCGGTGTATCCGGACCCGCAAAAAACTGGTCAACGAAGGTCATGTCTTTGAAGATCTTATCACCCAGTCCCGGGGTTTCCTTGCTGTCCAGTACCTTCATACCCATCAGTTTCGCGGTGTTTGGGTTGTAACCAAAAATGATCATGATCACATCCTGGAAACCTGATTCGCCACGCGACATGGCCACACCATTAAGCTTCCTGTCAGCCTTGTAGGCGACATAAATACGTTTGTATTCGCTTTCCTTGGCGCCCTCGGGAAGGGTCAGCGAGAGGGCGGAATCAACCAGGTAATAGGTGTTGTAGTGATCGGTTCCCGGCAATACCTCGTAGACCGCTTTTTGCAGTTGCTCGGCCTTGTAAGCATCGATCAGCGGCTTGGTATGCTGGTTGACCAGCACGATCAGCAAGCCGGCCAGGGTGCCTGCAATTGCCAGTGTTGCGATAAGACGGAAGGTGGATACAG
This sequence comes from uncultured Lysobacterales bacterium, assembly GCA_937974465.1. GTDB lineage: Bacteria > Pseudomonadota > Gammaproteobacteria > Xanthomonadales > SZUA-36 > SZUA-36. The sequence goes on from CALJWY010000332.1 coordinate 2,167, forward strand.
GTTTCTCTGCCGGAACTTCCTGCTGATCAGGTGCGGTTTGGTCCTGGACCTGGATTTCGTCACTCATGACGCATCCTCCTTTTTGGCTTTCTTCTTACCGGAGGTTCCAAATAAGCGTGGCTGGGAAGCACGGTTAATAAACGGCACCATTGCATTCATCAGCAGAATTGAGTACATCACGCCTTCGGGCAGGCCGCCCCAGATACGAATAATAACGGTCAGGAAACCGATTCCAAAGCCGAACATCCAGCAACCCTTATTACTGACCGGCGAGGTCACCATATCGGTTGCCATGTAAAACGCGCCCAGCATCATGCCACCTGAAAACAGCATGAACAGTGGTGGAAACTGGGAGATTCCAATGGCGTAGAAAAGACCGGAAACAACAAAGGTCGAGACAAAAATACTCAGCGGGATATGCCAGTTCAGGTGACCGCGCCAGGCCAGGTAAAGGCCGCCGATCAGAATAAACAATGCAGATGTTTCACCAATGGAACCGCCAGTGGATCCAAAAAATAGGTCTGCGAGGGGCGTGACAACCGGGTCATCACCAAATTTCAAATTTCCCAACGGCGTAGCGGCGGTCGCGGTGTCAACCACTGGCGACATAAAGGGCAGGGCAAAATTGTCGCCCTGTAGTGACAGCCAGGTTTGTGACTTTGCCGGCCAGGTGGTGATGGCAACTGGAAACGCTGCTTGCAGGAACGCACGTCCCACCAGTGCCGGGTTGAAAATATTTTGTCCCAGCCCGCCAAAAACGATCTTGCCAAAGGCCATGCCAAAGAAACCACCCAAAAATGCCATCCAGAGTGGAAAGCCTGGAGGCAGACATAAGCCCAGCAACAGGCCCGTTATCATCGCCGAACCATCCGCCACCGAACCCGGCGTCGAACCGAACAGGCGCTCTGTCAATAAGCAGGCGGCAACGCAGGTCAGGATCACCAATATTGCGCTCGGACCAAAGTAATAAATGGAAGAAGCGATCACCGGTATGAGACTGATCACTACTGACCACATGATCTTAACCGTTGAGTCAGCTGACCGAACGTGTGGTGATGCGGTTATCTTTACACTCGATTGAGTCATGATGCTGCCAGTTTTCTGAGTTGTGTTTTTGACATGATAAATAGTTGTGATAGCGGAATATTGGATGGGCAGACATAAGAACAGCAACCACACAACATGCAGTCATTCAGGTGTGCTTCTTCAACCATCTCCTCATAGCGCTCGGCCTTGGCCATCGCCCCCATCAGTTGCGGGTTCAGGAAAATCGGACAGGCGTCGAGGCATTTTCCGCAACGAATACAGGGCATAATATCCTGCCGCTTGCACTCGTCCTTGGACAGAATCAGTATGCCGCCATTGGCTTTGAGGATTGGCACATCCAGGTTGGCCTGGCCCTGGCCCATCATCGGCCCCCCGAAGACAATCTCTTCGGCATCTTCGGTCAGGCCGCCGCAATGCTCTATCACATCACGCAATTTGGTACCGAACGGTATGACCCAGTTCCCCGGCTTACGGATACCGCGGCCGGTTACGGTGATAATACGTTCGATCAAAGGCTGTCCGGTTTTAAAAACCCTGGCAACGTTTGCCGTGGTGGCAACGTTTTGTACCATGGCGCCGATGGCGCTTGGCAGCCCGCCGGATGGAACCTCACGATCCATAACGGCCTTGATCAGCATTTTCTCCGCACCCTGCGGGTACTTGACCTGCAAGGTCTGGATCTCGACATCCAGGTCGTCGGGCTTGGTTTTTTCCATCATTTCGATGGCATCAGGCTTATTGCATTCAATACCAATAACAGCACGCGAGATACCCAGTGCCTTAAGCTCAATACGTATGCCTTCATACACATCATGCGGTTGTTCCAGCATGGTGCGATGATCGGAAGTGAGGTAAGGCTCACATTCACAGGCATTGATGATCAACAGCTCGATGGGTTGATCCTTGGGCGGACATAGCTTGACGTGAGAGGGAAATGCCGCCCCGCCAAGGCCTACGATGCCGGCCTTTGCAATCTCCTTGGATAAATCCTCTTCCTTTACATCCTGCCAGCGTGGAACGATGCGTGGCCGTTGCATCTGGGTTGAATTGGGATCAACGGTGATGCGAATCGACGGAACCATTGCGCCACTTGGGTGGGGCCAAAGTTCTATCGATTTAACCGTACCCGCTGCTGTCGCATGCACGGCGGATGAGATAAACCCCTCGGCCGCCGCGATAACATCACCACGCTCGACGCGATCACCCACCTTGACCAGAGCCTTGGCTGGTGTACCGATGTGCTGTGACAGGGGCAAAATGATTTCTTTCGGAAACGGAAACCGCCGGGATTTCATTCCCGATGTAATCTCCTTGTTTTCCGGCGGATGAACCCCGTGTTTAAAGCTAAGCAAGCTTTTCATCTGTTAGCAAACCCCGGTCTCAATTAAACGGTTCAGCGCGTTTGATCAGCTTATCCAGGCCTTTCTCTTTTGGATTCAGCGGATCACCCGGGTGGATGCATTCTGCCGGACATGCTTCAGCAGCCATAACCATCTGCTTGAAGGTACCTGCCTTGGCATCACCGATGTAAGCCTGCTGATCGTCGTTATAGAGAAATACCTTGGGGTTAACCTTCAGGCAGTCATCGCAGGACGTGCAGCGTATCGTGTCAATATAAGGCTCGTTGCCCATGAAGTCGTCTTCTTCCGCTGCCGCAGGTTCCGCTGCCGCTGCTACCGGGGCAGCACTGGCTGCGGCAGCCGGCGCTGCGGAATCGGTCGCAGGCGCAGACGGCGCAGAAATACTGAAATCTGCCGGTGCTTCGAAGGCCGGTCCATCCCAGCTTTCCGCTTTTTCAAGCAGCTGTGCCACGGTGTCGTTGGCGCTGCCTTTCAACAGGCCTTCGGCAAGACGCCTGGCAATCAACAACGGATACTGGGTAGTCAGCTTGGTGATCTTGGCCTCGTACTCAGCCGTTATGGCCGCGATCTTGGCATCCAGTTCGTCGTTCAAGGTTCCTGTGACCGAATCGCGCATATTGTCGGAAACATCGATTCCAGCCATTTCTTTCAACTGGGCCCAGTGCTGCAGACGTTCTTCGGCAAGCGTCACAATCTCGGGAGAAACTATGACCTTACTCAAGTGCCGTTTTGCATCGACCGTATAGATAAATGGAGTCACGTCTTCACGGTCATCCTCGTCGAGTTCGAGGTACTCGTGGAATACGACCAGGTCATCTTCATCCTTTGCCACCTTGAAGTAGTGGCGGAAGCGTGCCTCGCCCATGGCCCAGTCGGCGGTAGTGACAGGCAGCTTCATCTTCTGCTCGGCACCATCTTCGTCTGTATACACGAGTTCATAGGTGGTCCATGTATCCAGGGGTGAAGGGTTACTTTCAAGGTCTATACGCTCGGAGAATGTGGTGCCGGCGTCCGGATCAAATACCAGATTTGGTACCGCGCGGCTTTCCAGCGCCAGTAACGCGGCGTCCGGGGCGCCGAAATCTGCCAGGCCCCATTCCGGAGGACATGGTGTATTCAGAATAAACAGGGCAGGGCGTCTTGCCTGCAGCCCCTTCAGCACGTTCTGGATCAAATGCGCAGGCGTGGCCTGTGATGATTGCATCACGAAAACACCACGGTGGGCCATGGCAATCAGGCCGAGTTCTTTACGAACCTCTTCCTTGCCATGATGGTCCATTCCGTATTCGGCCATATCTGAGACCTGGCCGGTGAAGCCGGATGTACAGGCCTGGCCACCGGTGTTTGAATACACCTGTGTGTCTACAACAATGACCCGGATAGGCTTGTTGGAGGCCATAACGCGGGACAGGTTCTGGAAACCGATGTCCATCATGGCCCCGTCACCGCCAACTGCAAACAATGGCGGACACAGCTTGAATTCCTCGTCATCAAACTGTTCCCATTCAAAGTCGGAGAAGAATTTTTCGTCGGCTTCTGCATCGTAGGTATCTGACAACAACTTGTTGGCGCGGCGTACATTGACAAAACCATCCGCCATCTTGCGCATATGGCCTTCAAAGATACCGACCGCAACCGAAGGCGCATCCTGGAACAGGTGGTTCACCCATGGGAAGGGATAGGGGTTGTACGGGTAGGAAGAACCCCAAACCGAGCTACAGCCGGTGGAGTTGGTAAAGCCGAGATTTGCACGGCCACGACCACTCGGGCCTTCCTCGTAACGCCACTTGAGGTCTTTTAACTCCTCGATGGTCTTACGGATCAACAATACGCGTTCTTTTTTGTCTCCACTCAAATTGACAGACAGATCGGTGTCGGCGGACACTTCTGCCAGGTCGGTTTCAGAGATCAGGATTTCATGGGCTTTCTCATCCAGTTGCTTGATCAGGTTCTCCAGGTTTTTAATCTGTTTCTTGACCCGTGGACTCATGAAGGCGTTCACAGTTGAAAGCAACAAGTGGACGGTGGTCTTTTCACCACAACCCATGCAGGCGCCGTCGCCACCCATCATGGACATGTAGTTGCTCTGTTTCAGCAACAATGAAGACATGACGCCGATACCATCATCCAGATTGGAAATCTTGATGTACTGGTCATCGGTTTCAGGCAGGTTCTGCCAAAGGTTCCAGTTGGATTCCAGTGTTTCCTGAAATTCGTCAGTCTGGCGTACGCTGGTCAACGCGCCATCAGCACAAACCGCGACACAGATATCACAACCCTTGCAGGTTTCCGGGTTAACGGTGATTGACAGCAGGCCGCCGGTGCCTTTCTTCTTGCTTTCCGGCAAATCGAAGAATGGCGCGGTTTTCGCCAACGGGAAGTCAGCCAGTGCGGCGTAAACCAGGTTGTATTGTGCGTCGACTTCCGCGCGGCGCTCAACATCCCAATTGGATTTGTTGGCAACGGTTTCATAAGCCTGCGCCAATACCGGCGCAAATCCCTTAAAGGTGCCACTTGCAATGATTTTGCGTGATTCCTTGCCGAGATGCTTAATAACCTGTGAGAAGCGAATCAATGGATTTTCCGGCGAGGAAACGGTCGCAACCGCGGATTCCAGTACTTCTTCCACCGTGCTTACTACACCCGGGATGGCCGAGTCAGGACACTGGGTCCAGCACTTGGCGCAACCGGTGCATTTTTCCGGTTCAAAATCAGGTACATTGAAACGCACAGCCGACATGTTGCGCATGCTTGAGGTCGCTGCGGGGATAGCGCTGATGGCGGTAAACGGATCGGCGATCGGCTCTTTACCGGTCTTGTACTGAATACAGACCTGGTTCCAGAAATCACTCTGGTTACCAACACCGCCTGCCGCTTCAATGCCAGCCATTGCACGTGGGATCAATGGCAGCAATTCTTCGTGGCCTTCATCTGAAAGACCTTCCACATCGAGTTCGTGAATTTCATCGAACCCGCGAGAGATGACACGCATATTGTCCTCGACAACACGCTCACCGAGATGGCCAAATTTCTTGCTTAGCTGCTTCTTGATTCCTTCGAACAGGCGCTCTCGTGTCAGTTCGTATTTTTCCATCAGTGGCGCAGCATGGAAGAAGGCACCCATGAAAGCGACACCCTGCATACGGTAACGCAGTTCAGCTTTTGAAGCTTCCGACAACGCGATGTTAAAGCCATCCACTGCAAAGACCTTGATCTTCCTCGCCCTGATGGCCGCCTGGGCAGTCTTGGGGAAGCTGTTCCACAGTTCTTCACCCGTCATTTCACTCTGGATGATGAATACGCCTTCGTCACACAGACCGGCGAGCGGATTGGAGTGCAGGAATACGTTCGGGTCTGGTGACAGCACCACGTTAACGTGCTTGAGTTCACAGTTCAGACGCAATGGTTCATGTGACAACATGGCATAAAACGTCGTCGGTTGACCTTTCTTTTCCGAACCGTACTTCGGATTTGCCTTGATATTGAAGCCGAGCAATTCGGCGGCGGTCATGGCAAGGTTTTTACCCATCGTGATTGCGCCCCACCCACCGACGGAGTGAATGCGTAATTCGACGGTATCTTCCGGGAACAGGTCCAGGTCACCGGCCGATGGCAAGGCCAGGTCGGCTACATGCGGGTAATCGGCAAGAATTTTTTCCTGCCAGATTTGCATCTTGGGTAATGGTGTGTCTTTCTGGATAAAGTCGATACCCAGGTAGAACTGACGCCGCTGGCGCCCGTTATCCAGCATATTGTCCACTGCAGCGATGATATCGCCTGGCTGCAGGTCGCGACTGCCAAGACCAAAGCAAGCGGAGTAGAAATTCGGTACCTGGTCAGCGCTCAGTGAGGCAAGGCCTTCATAGGGCAGCGTGCCGTTGCCGCAACGGCCATTTTCGACGCCCTGCGCCATGGCTGCACGGATTTCGCGAATCATGGGCAATTCAACCGCCAGTGGTTGATCGGTACGTTCCATGACCACCGCGCCTTTCTTGCCGGCCAGCACGTGGGTTAACAGGTCGGAGGGGAAGGGGCGGAACATGACGATATTCAATACGCCTAGCTTGATGCCACGTTCTTTCCGCATGTAATCGGCGATAACCTCGGCGTTACAGATCACAGAACCCTGGCCGATGATGACGTACTCTGCATCTTCCAGCTTGTAACCCATGACGCGGCTGTACTCGCGTCCCGACAATGCTTCATATTCACGCATGGCCTGATCGGTGAGATCGGCGATGTGGTCAAAATAGAATGGGCGCTGTGCGGCCACACCCTGGGCATAGGCATCCTGGTTCTGCACGGTACCCAGCATCGCCGGGTAGTCAAAGTCATACAATTCCGGTATACGGCGCCGGAAGTCACCAAAAACTGCACGTTGCGCAGCGGTGGGGGATTCGATCATATCTGCCGGGTCACCGAGGTACTCGCGTATCAGTTCGCGCTCGGGCTCGTAGAAAGACTCGATCACATGGCTGGTGAGAAACCCGTCCTGCGCCGCGACGCCCGGGTTCAGGGAAAGCTCTGCAACCCGGTGAGAGATCAGGTTCAGGTCGGCGATACTTTGTACATCTTTTGCAAATAGCTGGAAAAAGCCTGTGTCATCAATGGCATGGTAGTCATCGTGGCCGGCATGGACATTCAAGGAATGTTTTGTCATTGCACGACAGGCAACGTTTAAAACATAGGTCAGGCGTTTGCCCACGGCCGCATACAGCGACTCGTGCATGTACGCAATACCCTGTCCGGATGAGAAGTTGGTGGAGCGCAGGCCCACCATGCTCATGCCAGCCGTGACGCCGGCTGCCGCGTGTTCACCTTCCGGCTCGAAGAATATCAGGCTACGGCCATTGACATTTTTTTCACCCCTGGCGACTGCGGTGGCCCAGCCTTCACCCATCTGGGTGGATGGCGTGATGGGATAAGCACCTGCTGCTTCACTTGCAGCGGTTTCCATTGTTACAACTGCCGCGCTGCCGTCGTCGGTTTTAAGAACTCCGGGGTATTTGGCCTCATTATTTACCTGGCTCATACTGCTTTCTTCTCCAGCTCCATTGAGCTTTCTTTAAACTGCTGTCCTTCAACCCAAACAATCGCCCCAGTCGGGCAGCGTGATATTGCTTTCGGGTCAGTCAGCTCATTCATTTCATAATTAATAACAGCCAGGTTATTGATCATTTCAATCACACCCGACTCCGAATCTGCAACACATCTATTGCAGGTGTTGCATGCGACGCTGCAGAGGTCTTCCGCGGCGTCACCTTTTAGTAAATTCTTACACTGTACAATCAGTTTCTGCTCGATTGGCATCAGCTCGAACAGGTCTTTGGGGCAGGCTTCAACGCAATCATTGCAAGCGGTGCACAGTTCCGGTATGACGACAGGTAAATCATCGTCATTCATGTAAATGGCATCCAGGTCGCAGGAATCCTCGCAATCTGCCAACCCCAGGCAACCCCAGTTGCAACCTTTTCCACCGCCCGCTACTGCGGCGGCGGCTTTGCAGGTGTCAAGACCAGAGTAATCCGAGAATTGCACCGCCTGGCTTTTGCCGCCTGCACAAAGCAGACGGGCCACGCGTTTATTTGACTCACCTGCATCTACACCCAGGTAACTGGCAACGTCTGCGACATCTTCTGCGCCCATCACTGTGCAGGACGATGGTTGTTCGCTGCCGGCGACCACGGCTTCGGCAAATGCCCGGCAACCGGGTTGTCCGCAGGCACCGCAATTTGTGCTGGGCAACAGTTCTTCGACATCGTCAATGCGCGGGTCTTCCCAAACCTGGAACTTCTTGTTCACCATTGCGATCAGGAAGCCGAAGAAGAGTCCGACACTTCCAAGCACCAACGCAGAGTCGAAAATAGGGTTTCCGGTCATAATCTTGCCTGCTTACGTTGTCTATGCAGACAGGTTGGATAAATCTGTCTGGCTTAACAGCCATGCAGACAATTTACCGGCCGGATCCGACGCTGCTTCACCTGCAATCTCGGGTGGAACGGACAAGGATTCCAGCAGCGTGTAGTCTTCCGCCTGCTGGGCGGGGCTGATACCACCGATGGGACGCTTGCGCACTTCTTTCGGGAAGGTCACGGACACGAATCGCTCATAGGTCGTGGATCCTGCTGAAGGGTCATGCACGAAACTGACGGCGGTGTCTGGCAGGTAGGCTGCGACCGCAATACCCTGGTAATCTGCAAATGCATCCAGACTTGCATCACCGGTTTCCTGTTGCACAAATACACGCGGTGAAATAACCCTTGAGAGGGCTGCCGCTGGTGCGTCGCCGTCGACGATGAAGACAACCTTCATATTGGTGTCAAGCAATGGAACAATGGCCGACGGTTTGAAATCGCTACCGGATACCTCGACTATGAGTGCCGGTGCGAGTGCGCGTTCAGAGCTGTTCCAGGTAGCGTATGGGAAGCGCTGCAATGTTTCCGCATGTTTGTCTTCCTTGTACGCGCCATTCTTTGCCAGTTCAACGACGCGGGCAGCCGCAAAAGCGCGACCAATATGAGCCAGCCTGACACTCAGTTGGTGGCCAAGGCCACGTCCTTGCGTGGCTTTGATCACAAACAGGTCGTCGCCTTCTGCGAGCAGGGACTTAAGGACTTCATAGGCCGCCCTGACAGGGGCCTCCGCCTCTGCTTCAATCCGTGGAGCCTTGGGTGCAAAGGACGCAAAGCGTTGCATGTCCATTTTGCCCTTGGCAAATTTACCCAATGTTTCATTCTGGTCTTCCGGAGTTGTACCGGAGCCTGCCAGTAAACCTTGAACCTGGTTCGAAGTGACAATCAGGGCAGAATGAAATTGTTCGATACGTGAGCGAACCGCATCAAGGGCACAGGCCTTTCTTTCTTCATACGGCATAGCGGTCAAACTCCTTCTCTAGTCTTTGTACTTTTTCTTCGGGACTTACAGGTGGTACTGCACGGATTTCGTCGTAAACCGGCAGGTTTGAGTCTTTGAAGAAGATTCCGAGGCGAAGCAGGTCTTTACGCTGAGCAAGCGCACGTGCTTCATCAATATTCTTCGGATCATGTTCACGCATGGCTTTGAAAAGCTTGTCAAGACCAGGCGCATTAACACCTTCTTCATGCACCAGCAGTTCAGTCAGATCGGGGTTCTTCACGTTTTCCGTGAATACATCTGGTGTGAATTTCGGGCAACGCTGCAAGATACGGACAAAGGAAAAACCTTTGTGATCAAATGCCGCCTGCAAAGTGGCATAGAGATGTGCCGGCACCCAGTCAGCGGTCTGCGCCACGAATGACGCGTTGGAAACCCCCAGCGTCGCCTGCAATGGATCGAGCGCAGGCAATACAGAGCCTTTTGGCGATGTATTGGAAGTATAACCTTGGGGGGTGGTGGGCGAAGTCTGGTTCTTGGTCAGGCCATAAATATTGTTGTCCAGCAACAGGACCGTCATATTGGTGTTGTAGCGCGTGGCATGAATCCAGTGACCGGCACCAATTGAGGTGCAGTCACCATCACCCATGACCACGAATACATCCAGGTCAGGCCGTGCCAGCTTCACACCGGTTGCAATCGGCAATGCCCGTCCATGGATACCATGGAATCCGTAGGCGTTGACGTAATGAGGAAAGCGGCTGGAGCAGCCAATACCGGAAACAAAAGCCATTTTCTCTGGCTTCAGCTGCTCTTTGGCAAGCAGTCGTTTAACTGCATTCAGAGCACCGAAGTCACCACAACCGGCACACCATTTACCTTCTTTTTTCTGATAATCGTCAGCTACCAGGCATGACGAGGCGTCGTCTTCAAGTTCCAGCAGGGAAATTGGTATGCTGCTCATTTGGACGCTCCTTTCTCACTTTTTGCAATAATTGAATTGTAAATGTCATTTGGCCGTAAAGGCTGTCCCGGACAACTGGTCCAGCAATCGATATCAACCAGTGTGTGTGCGCGCAACAACCAGGCGAGCTGGCCGTAGCGACGTGTTTCCTCGGTGATGTAGGGGTCGCCTACGGTGTCGGAATAATTGATTTCAACGGTCATCACTTTCTTGAAGCGGCTGAAAATCTCTTTCAAGCCCGGCTCCAGCGGTGACATAAATGTCAACTGGCAGGTTGAGACCTTGTGGCCTTCCTTGCGGGCTCGATCCACGGCTTCTTCAATTGCGCCCTGGGTTGAGCCCCAGCCAACTACCAGTAAATCACCTTCCTGGTCGCCGGTGACATCGGGTGGCATCAGGGTGGATTGAAAAACGGCCAGCTTGCGGCTACGCATCTTGCAACCCCGCTCGTTACTTTCCGGTTCGTAGGAAACGTTGCTTAACTCGTCATGGGCGAGGCCCGTAACGGTGTGCGCTCCACCCGGGGTGCCGGGTATGATGCGCCGCGACAGACCGGTTTCCGGATCCCAGTCATAAGGTCGCAAACCTTCGGGTACCGGTGAGAAATCAACCGGTTCCTGTTGCCAGCGGATATCAAACTCAGGGCGGGTAAACTGCTGCACACCCGTCGCCAGGTTTGCATCGGTCAAGACGATGACAACGCAGCGGAATGTTTCGGCGATACGGCGGGCAGTTACCATGGAGTGGAAGCATTCTTCGATCGACCGCGGTGCGATCACAACCCGTGGCGCATCACCGTGTTGGCCGTAAATGGAGGACAGCAGATCAGATTGCTCCACCTTGGTCGGCAGGCCTGTTGAAGGACCGCCACGTTGGACATCCAGCACAACCAGCGGTATCTCGGTCATGATTGCCAGGCCAAGAAATTCGGTCTTGAGGGCCATGCCGGGGCCAGAGGTTACGGTCAGGGCAACCTTGCCACCATATGAGGCACCCAGAGCCACGCCAGCGGCAGCGATTTCATCCTCCGCCTGGTGAACAATACCGCCATAGTTTTCAATAATTGCAGCCAGTTCATGCGACACAGATGTTGCCGGTGTGATCGGGTACATGGAACACATTTCCATGCCGGCAGCTACGGCACCCAGGGCAGCCGCCTGGTTACCATTCATTACCACACGCTTTTCTTCAGCAGGAATGGTTTCAACATTAAAGCGGAAGTCCAGGTTATCACGCGCCCATTGCATGCCATTTTTAACCAGCTGCACATTCAGTTCAGTGACTTTGGCCGATTTCTTTTGGAAGATGTGGGCAATCTGCTTTTCAATTATGGCCAGGTCGCGGTTGTAAATTTCAGCCAGCAGACCCAGGGCAAACATATTTTTGCCATGCTGTGGGTTGTCGACAACCTTGAGGGTTTCCTCTTCGATCGGGACCTGTATGAAGCGGTAGTTCTTGGAGGACATTTCCTCCATGGCCTCGGCATACATTTTGCGAATCACTTCGTCTTCACTTTCAGCCCAGGCACTTTCCTGCAGGATGATGCAGTTGTCATCGAATGAATTGAGCCGGTGGCGTGACAGGCAAACCTGGTCATTGAATGCGATGGCCAGTTTTGACTGGTCACCCCAGTTGGTAATCTTTTCCGTACCAAAGCGGATGATATTGCCAGAGGTACTGGTAACGGTGTGGTGGGGCGGCTCGATCTCAGCGGGGATGATCTCCACGGTCCAGACGCCATTACCCATCTTGGCGCAGGTCTGTCCAAAAATCTGGGCGCATTTTTGTGCACCCTCACCAGAGTTGGTAATGATCTCAACGGTATGCTCTCGAACCGCATGGACCGCTGCGTCTATTGTTGTTGATTTATTCACTAAATAATCACTCCCAGTGCCATAGGGATCGAAAATAACCCTTTCGATTACCCGATGAAATTATTGATCTCAATCACGAAAAGTACGGCATGAATATTAGGGCATAGGAAGCCCTGCCGAATTGATATTTGTCAATTAACTTTGCATTGGCTAAAACTTATTGAATTCTGCTTATGGGCGAAAATTCAATAGCTTATTATTATATATAGCTCACTCTCCTGACTCTTTGCCAATTCGATTAATTTTACTACATATAGGCCTTTCCGGGCTACGGAAAAAAGGCATAATACTATGATTGAATCAAACAGGAGTTGACCATGTCAGGAGTCCAAGGTCGCGTAGCTCTGGTGACTGGCGCCGGCCGGGGAATCGGGCGGGAAACTGCCGGGCTTCTTGCTTCAAGGGGCGCGCGTGTAATGGCGGTTGCCCGCAGCAAGAATGAGCTTGAGGAGACAGGTGTGGAGTACACGGTTGCTGACCTTGGTACGGCCGAAGGTTGTGCGTTGGCGGTTTCTGAAACCCAAAAGCGCCTGGGGCCCATCGAGATATTTGTCTGTAACCATGGTATCGGCTCTGCTCACGAAAAAGTGATCTGGGAGCAGGATGTGCCGGCCTGGGATTACACCATGCGGGTCAACCTCGATGGACCGTTCCACCTCTCAAGGCTGATCGTGAAAGGCATGGTCGAGCAACGCTATGGCCGTTGTGTATATATCGCCTCAACGGCGGCTGATATTGCAGAATATGCAGGTGCGGCCTACAACAGTTCCAAGCGTGGTCTGTTGGGTCTGATGCATTCGGTTTCGCAGGACGCGGGCGCGTTTAACGTGACCTCGAATGCGGTATTGCCGGGCTGGGTCAAAACAGCAATGGCAGACCGCTCAGCCAGGGCCGAGGCTGAAGAACGCGGTATAAGCGCCGAAGAGGTATGGGCCGAGCGTGCATCCCTGTACGCACCGGGCCGCGTGGCAACACCACGGGAGGTGGCCGAAATGATTACATTTTTCGCGTCGGAAGAATCCAGCGGTGTCAGCGGGCAGGCCGTCAAGGTGGCGCTTGGCGGTAGTTCCTAGGACGCGGAGCGGAGGCTGAGTCTAGCGATAACTCAGGTCATTCGTTCACACACCCTGCGCCATCCACGCCAACGATCTTACTGACACTGGAGATCTTCAACAAACTCAGGGTCGGAGATTCAAGTACAAAAAGTCCATTGTTACAGTCAGTGAAATTAATCTCGAGCGTACCCCAGTCTACCAATTGTTCAGGCGGTGACGGGTTATTGAATGTTCCTGGTGTACCCACCAGCATCTGCAGGGAATAAGACTTATCGAGCTCCGGATCGCCTATATCAGCGACTCTCGATACCAGCCAGAGCTGCTCCTCATCCGGTGTGTAGCCAAAAAAGTAAATGACCCATCCTACGGGGGTGTCGAATATCTGGTAGCCTTCACCATTAAGGCTTGGGTCAAACCAGGCTCCTGACCAATTATTGTTCTTTTCATCCTCCGGTGGGGGAGTATAAGTCACCTCCAAAAGGGGACCTGCGCTTGAATCCGGGTTTTCCCGACTATTGAAACGCTTGGCTGTTGTTGTACCGTCTTCAACTGCGGTGAGTACCCAGCCAAAGTTGGCTTCAGGATCATCGAGCCACTCCTGCACGTCGTTTATCAAGCCCTCGGTCGATTCAATCGTATAATTCCCTACTGAATCGACCGCCAGTTCGCCGCTTGCACCTTCCATAAAGTCGCCGCCGGGGCTTAGCCAGGTCTGGCTGTCAAAGAACGTATAGACCCAGGTTGCATCGCCCTCTGCTGCCGTCGTGCCGCCACCTTCTTCCCCATCGGCATCGGATGCCCCTTCTCCCCAGTCCGAGACCAGCCGCCAGACACTTAGGGTAGTTGGTGAAGAGGTTTCTTTGGACAGCTGAAGGTTAAGCCGGACCGAGTCGATGATCGACCCGGGTGGAATGCTCGAGAGGTCGTCGAATGCAATAACCGCTCGCCGGACGCCGTTTGATCTGGTTCGTCCGACGAAAAGGTAGTCGCCTGAACCGTTACTCAGGAGCCCCTGTTCACTCTCGTACAAAGTGTTGTCGCGGCTGGCCTCGATCAGTGTCATCTCTGCAATTGCAGGCCCGGCACTCGATAGAGCAAGGATGAAAAGCACACAGGCTTTTTTTGACAGATAGTGTGTGGTCATAGAAACGATCTCTCTTATTTCGGCTCGTTTGCCTGTTTAAAATCATCCAAGTTCATGGGGCGTCAAACAAAGGGCAAATCACCCCAGTTAAATAGCATCAGGTATCAATCAGAAAACCCAATAAAGGCGCTTCCAGTTCCAGTAAGTTCGGCATCCTTCTGCAATTTTGCAAATATGCGCTTAACAGTGGGTTCACCGGTTGCAGGGGCTGTGCCTTTCCGCTTCACCTCGAACACAAATCCATCAACCATTGTACCGTTGATCTTACGGCCAGTAGCCGGGCGGGCTGCGGCCGTAATGGTATCTTTGTCAAGTGAACCCCAGGTTACCTCTCCGATATAGCTTGGATACGCTGTCGAACCGCGACGGAGTGTACCTGATGGAATTTCGGTCTCCATCGCATCCTTCAACATCTGGTCCACGACCTCGGCGGGCAGGGCATAGACATTTCCGCCGTCTTTATCGACAGATGTCAGGGTCGTTGAGCAGCCTTGTAGACACAGGAAAAGCAATAACCATGGCAACTTGGAAAAGAGTCTGGTCATTTGGAGACCAGTTTTTTTTGGTTCAATCACAGTAGGCACGCATACTTCGAAGCGCTGTTTGGATATCTGCATCGGGTTCACCTGTAGTTAAAGTTTTTCTTGCCGCACTGCATTTCTGGGCAGCTGTTAGTCGGTGCTCGCCACCCGGTTTGTCTGCGTCATTCGTCATTGAGTCGTCATCGCAATGAACCGCGGAAACGGGTCGGAGGTTTACATGCCCGCCATCCCGCTCAAGCGCAGCGCAATGGCCAATGCTCAGGTCTGGTCTATCCACGGCCACGGTCTCTTGACTTCCGTCCGCAAAACTCAAGGTGTAAGCAAACACACGTTTGTCGTTCTCCACCAGAGAAGTTATAGCAAATCCTGCAACGGCACCGCTGATCGCACCCGATGAGTTTCCTTTCACAGCCCACCCAACCAAGCTCCCGATAAGCATATTGCGCGCCATGGCAGATTCTTTGTTGGTCACTTCAATCCCTACAACATGACCATAATGAATGGTCAGTGGTGTCGCTGCGTAGAGAATTGAGGTACAACAAACAATCAGCACCAAGGCGGAAACAACCTTTAGCATTTCAAATGTCCTCAGAGTTTATTTTGCGAGTAATAATGCGAAAAATCATATCTTGCGGTCTAGATTATGACGAGAATTAACACGCTTTTCAACGAAATGCCCGTCGACTATCCTGCCTATCCGTATCTGCTGTTCAGCCATTTCGGAGTGAGTTTCTCCGGAGTCCATCAGCCGTTTTCCTGAAAACCCGATCGCGACAAGAGTTGGACGAGAATCCGGGTCGGTCCACTCTGACCACTTTACCCCTTTACCTGATTTGTCTGTGCCAGTTGCGCACAAGTTGTTCGACATCAATCTCTTCACCACCCTTGCTCCACTTCTCGGCATAGTCGACGTCACGTGAATTTGGTGGCGGGTTTGGCAGATTCATCTGGAAGCGCACCGGCATGGGAACGGCGGAGCCCATGGCCACCACTTCACCGCGTGCGAGCGAGGTCAGGGCGGCAAATGTGCCGCGTGACGAATCCGGCACCATGTCACGCAGGTATTCCTGGTCATCCGGGTTAGAAATGCGCAGGCACAGGAACGTACCGCACTGGGCCAGCACCGTTTCGGATACTTCGTGGGGGCGCTGGCTGACAATGCACAGCCCGACGCCGTATTTTCGTCCGGCCTTGGATATGTGCTCCATGGTGCGCTTGGCCTCCTTGTAGCGGGTGTCGTTGCCACGCGGGATGTATTGTTGTGCTTCTTCGCACACCAGCCAGATGGGGAACTCCAGGCACTTCGGGTTCCAGAAGTTAAATTCAAAGGCAAGGCGGCCGATTAACGCAGTCACCGTCGGTGCCACGTCATATGGAACTGCACTGAGGTTCAAGACCGTGACATTGGCCTTGGGATTTCCGAGGCCGACAAAATCACGCATCAGGTCAACCAGCGTGTCCGTCGAGGTACGGATTTTCGGGCTCAGCATGAAATCATAACGGCTGTCATTCATCATGCTGCTCATGCGGACCAGGAGTTGGTCGAACTTGCCATACAGGGGGCCCTTGGTTTTGCCAAAGTCCTCAGTTTCCTGGTTGACATCATCAAACCTCTCGTACAGTTCCTCCAGCGAGAAATAAACCGGTGAATCAACCGTGATGTGGCCGAGGCCGGCATGCTTGTTGGCCTCAATGCGCAACTCACCCAGTGCTTCACGCAGGAAAGCCAACTGAACCGAGCGGTTCATATCATCCTGGCTGATAAACAAGTCTGCAAGATCAGAGTAGGTCAGCAACCAGTAGGGCATTTCCAGGTCAAGTGCGTCCATGCAGCGTACTTTGCTTGAAGGGAACGGTGAAGAGGCCAGTGCGTCAGTTCTCTTTTCGCCGTATTCGCCGTGCAGATCCATGATGATGATATGGGCGTTGGGCATGAAGCGCAGGGCCGATTGGATCAGGCTGGTGACCGTCCAGGATTTACCCGCGCCGGTCTGGCCCAGGATGGCCGAATGACGGCCGAAAAAGTTGGAAGGGTCGAGGTAGACGTCAATGGATTCAAAGAAACTCAGTTTACCGACCTTATACAATGCGTCACTGAAATCAGAGAATATCCGCTCAAGATTCCAGTTAGAGACGGCTTCCAGTTCGGCGCCGACAGTGGGGAAATGATGGATGCCTCGATCAAAGTTGCCGCTCTTGCTGAATTCACCCAGTGGTGACAGGCGCAGTTTCTTTTCTTCGCGGCCATCCGCATTGGTTTCAAGCCACATGGAGTCGACCATGCAAAGAATCTTGCTGTCGGCCTCCTTGACGATAATATAAGACCCAACCTGGCCAATCCGGACCTTATCCATACCAATCATTTTATGGCCGCCAATAGCGTCGAGGTCAGGAATTAACCTGGCGACAAAATAATCGTTGGTAACTTCGATCAGGTGGCCGAATACCGTTACTTGTTCATTCATTGCGTCAGTCTCCTGCAACACAGGACAGTACATATGAGTTTGTCCTGTCCTGCTACTCCTTCCTTAGATCAATGGGTGACCATAATCGGTTTTCAGTTCGAAAGAGTACGCATTAGCAAGGGTTTGCGCAAGCGGGCCTGAAAAAGTGCCTGAATCCACCACGCGGTCCGCACAGAACCAGGCTCACAATCTACACAGTATGTGAGTGGCTTGTCTGAGCGTATCGTCATGCTTGGCAAAGCAGAAACGGACAACATGCTGGCTTGGCGGGTCCCTGTAAAATGCGGAGACCGGGATGGCTGCAACCTTGTGTTCGCGGGTTAGTCGGGCAGTGAATTCAATATCAGGTTCAGCGGCAATCGCACGATACTCTGCAAGCTGGAAGTAGGTGCCTTGCGTCGGGATCAGTTTGAACCGGGAAGGGGACATCAGCTGGATAAACAGATCACGTTTTTGCTGATAAAAATCACCCAGCGCATGATGGTGTTCAGGGCATTGCTGCAAAAAATCGGCCAGTGCGTACTGCATCGGCGCCTGCGTGCTGAAATTGATGAACTGGAATATGCGCAAAAACTCTTTCATCAATGCTTCCGGGGCAATGCAATAGCCGACGCGCCAACCGGTCGTGTGATAGGTCTTTCCGAACGAGGAGATCGCAAAGGTCCTGGCGGCCAATTCCGGGTAACGCAGCAGGCTGAGATGTGGCTGGCTATCAAAGGTGATGTGTTCATACACCTCGTCGGAGATGATATAGATGTCCCGGCCAGCCACGGCATCGGTTAATTGTTGTATGTCATCTTCAGTCCAGAGGTAGCCGGTCGGATTATGTGGCGTATTCAATATAAGCAGGCGGGTGCGGTCGTTGATGGTGTCGCGGACTTTTTGCCAGTCAATGTTGAAGTCGGGATAGGTCAGGTTGATATGCCGGGTGACACCACCATTGAGGATAACCCCGGGTTCATAGGTGTCATAGCAGGGGTCAAATATAATGGCTTCATCGCCGGGCCTGATTACTGCGGTGATGGCGCAATAGATGCCCAGTGTGGCACCCGGTGTGACCGCCACTTGCGTCTCCGGGTCGACTTTGCAGCCATAAAGATCCAGTACCTTGCCTGCGATCTGCTCGCATAACCCGGGCACACCAGCAAGGGGCGCATACTGGTTGTGGCCATTGGCAATGTGGTAGGCAACCCTTTCACGTAAGGCCAGCGGTCCTTCAAAATCCGGAAAGCCCTGGGCCAGGTTGATGGCGTCATGCTGCTGCGCCATCATTGACATCAGCGTAAAAATATTGGTGCCTTTACCGGGTAGTTTATTGTGTAACATGGCTCTGTTTTCCGCGTGCGACCGGGTCAAATCATGCTGTAGTTTGCAACAAACAGCACTATTTTTAACATCGAGCGCGTTTCGAACTTGTGAAAAAAAGGCCATACTACTTTATTCTTTCTGAAACTGGCCATGCCTTATGTGCCAGACACCATGGGACTGATTGCATGTTTTCCAATTTGAAACCAAGAACAACACTTGTGACACTGACCTTGATGTTGGTGGCTTTTTACGTGGCGCCGGTATATTCCAGCGAGGAGGAAGCAACCGATGAAACCCTTTTAAGTGGTCTTGAGTGGCGTCTCGTCGGGCCTTACCGGGGCGGTCGAGTAACCACTGTGGCCGGTGTGCCGGACAAGCCCATGCTGTATTACATGGGTGCCACCGGTGGTGGTGTGTGGAAAACCGAAAATGCCGGTACCACCTGGGAAAATATCTCTGACGGGTTTTTCAAAGTCGGCACGATCGGTGCGGTGGCGGTGTCTGAGTTTGACAATAATGTGCTCTATGTCGGCACCGGTGAATCGCCGATTCGCGGCGTCACGACCAGTGCTGGCGATGGTGTCTGGAAATCCAGTGATGCCGGCAAAACGTGGCAACACATGGGCCTGGAAAAAAGCGGCCAGATCTCCAAAATAAAAATTCATCCGACCAATCCCGATATTGCCTGGGTTGCGGTCCAGGGTCAGATCTGGGGGCCGAATGAAGAGCGCGGCGTTTACCGCACCAGCGATGGCGGTCAAAACTGGCAGCATGTCCTGAAGGTGAGTGCGAATGCGGGAGCGGCTGACCTGAGCCTGGACCCCACCAATCCGAGAATTCTATATGCAGCCATGTGGAACCATGGCCGCACACCCTGGTTTATCCATTCCGGCGGCACGGATGGCGGTATTTATAAGTCTTCTGATGGCGGTGACAACTGGAACAAGCTTGCTGGCGGCCTGCCGGAAATGGTTGGCAAAATCGGTGTGGATGTCTCTGCCAGCAACCCGGACCGTATTTACGCCGTGATCGAAGCGGAACCGGAGAAGGGCGGCCTGTGGCGCAGTGATGACGCTGGCGAGACCTGGTCCCTGATCAATGGCCACCGTGTGTTGCATACACGGGCATGGTATTACAACCACATCACGGCTGACCCCGTCGATGACAACACCGTCTACGTATTGAACGTACCGTTCATGAAATCGGTGGACGGCGGCAAAACCTGGGAAAAGAAGTCGACACCACATGGTGATCACCACGACCACTGGATTAACCCGCATAACAACCAAAATATGATCAACGCCAACGACGGGGGTGCGACGGTTACCTTTGATGGTGGCGAAACCTGGTCCAGTATTGTCAACCAGCCGACCGGGCAGTTCTACCGGGTTACAACCGACAATCTCAAGCCGTTTCGTATCTATGGCGGCCAGCAGGACAACACCACGGTCGGGATTGCCAGCGAAAGCTCCTATGGAGGAATTGGTGTAGAGGATTATTTTGACGTTGGCGGTGGCGAGAGCGCACATATCGCCTTTGATCCGGATGACCCCACTTTGATTTATGCCACCACCATCAACGGCACGCTAACGGAGTATGACCACTCGAACCAGTTGACCCGCTCCATCATCCCGTTTCCGGAGTTGGTTTATGGTAAAGACGCCGTTGACCTCAAGTATCGCGCCAACTGGAATGCACCGGTGGCCGTGTCACCGCATGACCCCTCGATTATCTATTATGGCGCCCAGGTGGTTCTGCGCAGCACCGACAGGGGCGCAAACTGGACCGAGATCAGCCCGGACCTGACCCGCAACGATCCGCAAAAACAGGGCCGCAATGGGGGGCCGTTGACACCCGAGAATGTAGGCGCCGAGTTTTACAACACAATTTTCTATATTGTCGAATCGCCGCATGAAAAAGGCCTGGTCTGGGTGGGCAGTGACGATGGGCTGGTACATATCCGGCGCGACGGCAGTGAGGACTGGGTCAATGTCTCGCCCAAACATCCCGGCGAGGCCATGATCAACACAATCGAGCTGAGCCCACATGACAAGGCGACCGCCTACCTTGCCGTGACCGCCTACAAGCTCAATGACTTCAAACCTTACATCTACAAGACCAGCGATTATGGCAAGCGCTGGAAGCGCATTGACGCGGGCTTGCCGGCGGATGCATTTGTGCGCGTGGTCCGGGAAGACCCGGCCATACGTGGTTTGCTCTATGCCGGCACAGAGTTGGGGATGTTTGTCTCCTTCGATGATGGGGAAAATTGGGACTCGCTTGACCTGAACCTGCCGCCGGTGCCGATCACCGACCTCGCGCTGCGCCACAATAAACTGGTCGCTGCGACCCAGGGCAGGGGATTCTGGGTACTGGATGATCTGTTCGTGGTGCACGAGTCCATGCAGGGAATTGCTGATAAGGCAATGCATGTCTTCACCCCCGCAACAGCGGACCTTGGTAAGGGGGGCGGCAAAGC
>CALJWY010000333.1 GCA_937974465.1 uncultured Lysobacterales bacterium
ATTTTCGAGTTATTTAAAGATGGCCATTATTTCTTGTCCCGATTGTGATAAACCAATCTCCAGTCGCAGCAATTTGTGCCCTTACTGTGGCTTTCAAAGAGGTGAAGTTGAAGAAGAGCAGTTGAAAGAGTTTCGTCGACGGAGATTACGCGACCGGGTTTATCACATGAAAATGATGAGCTATGTTGCCCTGACCTTTCTCATTGGGGCATTTGGCTGGTACCTGATGGAGACATCAGGCTTTCAACACCGGTCATCGGCCGGCCCATACATACTATTCAGCATAGGCGCAGTTGGCTATTGCGTGATTAGAGTCTATCTCTATAAATTTAAGGCGGCTCTGAGAAAGCTTGCGCGCTGAAGGAAACTAACGAGACTTAACTGGTCAACTGTCAGCCGGTATTTTCGGTGATGTCAGAGGTCCTGCTGGTAACGGACGTAGGGGATACGGCCATACACGGCTTCAAATGGATCCTGCATGCCTCTATCAGTATTGCCGCTGTCCTCGGTGCCCGAGTTCAGCACATTGGTGGTGCCGACACTGAGGCTTGCATTCCATGGTGCACGCCAGGTGAAGTGGACATCAAAAGTGGTTGAGCTATCGAGTTCGTCCTGGTTCAGAAACTGCACCTGGTCACGGTAAAAACCCTGGATTCCGCCACTGAAATTACCTTTGCTCCAGTCGACATTAACTTTTGCTTTATCGAATGGGCTTGCGATGGTCCAGTTTTGCAGGTTGGGCGAGTAATCGGAAATGGCCTGGTATGAAGCATCCAGAACACGCGTCAGTTGCAGACCAAGCAGCAGCGTGCCAGCACTATCCATGGTAAACCCGACCTGGAACTCCATATCAAGACCGGACGTTTCGCCATCCAGATAGTTCAGTGCCTGCCCGTTGCCTAAGGTGGAGAAAAGGCTGTTTTGCTGCATGCCGGGCATGCCATAACCCAAAGCAGGGTTGATGATGGCAGGAGCATTGGATGTCACGCCTTGCTGTCCGATACTGGACTCGTCTTTAAAAATGCTCACGGCAGAGCTGAAATTCTCACCACTATATCGAAGCCCAAGCGCTACCTGATCCTGTTTTAGAATGTTTGCCTGGTTAATGAAGTGGCAATCAGACGCACGGTAAGAGCCGTGGTCAAGTACACCGTTCTGGCAGTGAATGCTACCCAATGGCTGAAATGAAGACTGGCTTTTGCCTGCACCGAGACTGCTGGTTATATCCAGGCTGTTGTTCAATTGCAGGCTCAAAGAGCTGTCCAGGAATACCGAGCCGACACCGGAAGAAGACTTCAGGTGGCTATTGGTGGCGTTCAACAATAGTGGTTCGGTCAATTGTAATTCAAGCTTACGTTGTTCAGACCCGCCCAGGTCAAAAGCCAGGTTTGCCGCAGATGCTTCTTTCTCGAATGACAGGATCGCCAGGGGTTGGTTTGCGGCTGCCTGGGGGATGTCGTCGAGGAATTTTCCAGCGGGCGTAACGGCCAGAGCAGATACGGGTAGCACAGACACGAGCAAACCTGCCATTTTGCTGACAGGATGTCCTAATGCGCTACGCATAAATCTGTTCACACTCGTTCTCACCGTATGCCTTCCCTCGCGGGTATATGGTTATAGAGTCCCCAGCGGCGAATAAGTTCTATACTTAATCATAGCAAACTTGTTGGCATTTTGTACGCCCAGATTGGCCGGATTGCCTGATATACTGGCCCTTTCAGCGATATTGGACAGATATTATGGTCAGCCTGACGACACCTGTATGTGAGTTCGGAACAAAAGCAGTTGATTTCACACTGCCTGGCGTGGATCAACAATTATGGACGTTGGAGAAGTGTGCGGGCGAGCGTGGCCTGCTTGTGATGTTCATCAGCAATCACTGTCCTTACGTCAAAGCAATACGGACCAAACTGGTGCGCGATACGCGTGACCTGCTGGCGCTGGGCATTAACAGTGTTGCCATTATGCCCAATGATACGGTTGCGTATCCGGACGACTCAGCCGCGAATATGCTACGCATTTCCAAGGAGTTTGATTTCCCTTTTCCATACCTGCTTGACGAGACGCAAGAGGTCGCCCGCGCCTATGGTGCGGTATGCACCCCGGATTTCTTTGGTTACAACGCAGACATGGAATTACAGTACCGTGGACGGCTGGATGCAGCCGGTCCCAAATCCGACGACGAGACGCAGACAAGGGAGTTGTTTGAAGCCATGAAGCTGGTCGCCGAAACCGGTCATGGTCCGGAGCATCAAATACCTTCGATGGGCTGCTCGATAAAATGGCGACATGACGGCTGAATCTGTTCCGGGAATTATTTACCTCTTCCGTCAATAAGCTCCTGGATTCTTTATTTTCGTAATTATGGTGCTATAGTCTGCGCAGAAAAATTGATCAATTCAGCCGGGCTGATTGATTTGCACCGGATTGATTTAGACCGTGGAGAATAGTGAATGAGCTCTGTTTTAATGGTAGGCGTTGACTGCAGTGAATGTGGGGAAAGGGCGATAGAGTATGCGATTGAGCAGGCCCGCGATTCCAATGCCCGGATGTTTATTGCGCACATCATTGAGTGGTCCCAGTTTTCTTTCTCTACCGTAGAGGAGAATGCCACGCGGCACAAACGGCGTGAGGAAGAACTCCAGCGCGCCTACGAGGATGTGATCAACCCCATCGTCGAACGTATAAAGTCTGAGGGAATTGAGGTAACCGGCATCGTGCGCCATGGACATGTCGCCGATACCATCAACGCGCTCGCACAGGAAAATGGCGTGACCAATATTATTCTCGGGCGCCAGGGGGATTCAAAACTCAAAGCACATGTATTCGGCAGTGTGGGCAGTCGCCTGGTCCAGGTTGCAGATTGCGCCGTGACCGTCGTTCCTTGATCCATCAATCTGGAGATTTAAATGTTTAAACTAAGAGTGGGAATCACCACCCTCCTCACGCTTTTGGCAAGCTTTTCAGTGTTTGCCGACATCGGGGTTGATGAGAAGATAAACCTCGCAATCAAACCATTTGCAGATGCTGTTGCCGGCTTTGTGTTTTCATCGTTTCCTGTGGCGGGTGTCGATATTCCCTTTGTACTCGTCTGGTTGATTGTCGCAGCAATAGTTTTCACGTTTTATTTCAATTTCATTAACATACGGGCATTCAAGCACGGTTTTGAGCTGGTACGGGGTGATTACCATGATCCGGAAGCTGCCGGTGAGGTAACCCATTTCCAGGCCTTGGCGACCGCCTTGTCCGGAACCGTTGGGCTGGGCAATATTGCTGGTGTTGCGGTTGCTGTGTCACTGGGTGGGCCGGGTGCAACATTCTGGATGATATTGGCTGGTTTCCTTGGTATGTCCTCCAAGTTCACCGAGTGTACGCTGGGTGTTAAGTATCGTAATGAACTACCTGACGGCACGGTTTCCGGCGGACCAATGTACTACCTGACCAAGGGCCTGGCCGAGAAAGGTATCGGTTTCGCCAGGCTCGGAAAAGTGCTGGCGGTTTTATTTGCCATCTTCTGCGTTGGCGGGTCATTTGGTGGTGGCAATATGTTCCAGGCCAATCAGAGCTTCGCGCAATTGGTTAATGTAACCGGTGGTGATACAAGCTGGCTGGCAGATAAAGGATGGCTGTTTGGCCTGGTTGTTGCTGCACTTGTTGGTATGGTCATCATTGGTGGAATCAAGGGTATTGCCCGCGTTACATCGAAGATCGTACCTTTCATGGCCGTTACTTATGTGATTGCGGGTCTGGCCATCATTCTGATGAATGTGTCGCAGGTTCCTTCGGCGTTTTTGGCGATCTTTAATGGTGCATTCACTGCCGAGGGTATTGGGGGTGGCGTTATCGGAGTGCTTTTCCAGGGATTCAAACGCGCGGCGTTTTCCAATGAAGCCGGTGTTGGTTCTGCGGCGATTGCACATGCTGCTGTGCAAACCAACCGGCCTGTTACCGAGGGGTTTGTGGCACTGTATGAACCGTTCATAGATACCGTCGTGGTATGCACTATCACGGCCCTCGTGATCATCATCACAGGCACCTGGGACCCATCGGTCGACCCCGGCGCTGGCGTTCAACTCACATCTTCAGCATTTGAATCGGCATTTTCCTGGTTCCCGATTGTACTGACGGTCGCCGTATTGCTGTTTGCATTTTCCACGATGATTTCATGGTCATACTATGGGCTGAAGGCATGGACCTTCCTGTTTGGCGAAAACAAGATTACGGATGCTACGTATAAGTTGCTATTCCTGTTTTTTGTCGTGGTGGGTTCTTCCATGCAGTTGGGAGCAGTGATCGATTTCTCCGACGCAATGATCTTCGCAATGGCCTTTCCCAATCTTTTGGGTTGCTATTTCCTGTTGCCGGTTGTGAAAAAAGAACTCGACGAATACTGGGCAGATTACAAATCAGGAAACCTGCGTAAAACAAGAATTTCTTGATACGTATCAAGATTGTAAAAAAAAGAGCCAACATTTCTGTGTTGGCTCTTGCCTAAGCACACTGTCATCAGCGAGAATCAGGGGAGATTCATTTTCCGGCAGGAGTCTGTGAGCAACGCCTACCGATCATCCAACAACCCAAGCCCAGGAATTCCCCATGCCCACTCGACGTGAACTCGCAAATGCAATCCGCGCTCTGTCCATGGACGCCATCCAGAAAGCCAACTCTGGCCACCCCGGCGCCCCGATGGGTATGGCGGATATCGCTGAAGTCCTTTGGAATGACCATCTGAAACACAATCCAGCCAATCCGGGTTGGTGGGACCGGGACCGGTTTGTATTATCCAATGGACACGCCTCCATGCTGCTGTATTCCGTTTTGCATTTAAGTGGCTATGATTTGCCGATGTCGGAGATACGCAACTTCCGGCAAATGCATTCCAGGACAGCGGGCCATCCGGAATACGGCGAAACACCCGGAGTAGAGACCACCACAGGTCCGCTGGGCCAGGGTATTAGTAATTCTGTCGGTATGGCGCTGGCGGAAAAAGTACTGGCCAACCGCTTTAATCAGGACGGCCACCAGATTGTAGACCACCATACCTGGGTGTTTTTGGGTGATGGTTGTTTGATGGAAGGTATTTCCCACGAAGCCTGCTCGTTGGCAGGAACACTCGGTCTGGGCAAACTCATTGCTTTCTGGGATGACAATGGCATTTCAATTGATGGCGATGTCGTTGGTTGGTTTACTGATAATACTCCCGCGCGTTTTGAAGCCTATGGATGGCAGGTCATTCGCGATGTCGATGGGCATGACCCTGATGAAATCCGGCAGGCAGCAGAGACTGCCAGGGCTGAAACGGATCGTCCTACCTTGATTTGCTGTCGCACCGTTATCGGCTTGGGCTCTCCCAATAAACAGGGAACATCCGCCACACATGGCGCTCCATTGGGCGAAGAAGAAATTGTCGCGACAAGGGAAGCACTTGGCTGGAATTATCCACCGTTCGAAATCCCCGCAGAGGTCTATGCGGGCTGGGATGCGCGCGCAAGTGGTGCAACCGCAGAGTCTGACTGGAACCAGCGCTTCGCAGATTACCAGCAGAGCTATCCTGATCTCGCCGCTGAATATAGCCGCAGGATGCGCGGAGATCTCCCCGATAACTGGCATCAGATGACCAATGCAGCTATCGCTGAATTACAGGAAAGCGGAGCCACTGTTGCAACCCGCAAGGCTTCTCAAATGGCGCTGGATGCATTTGGGCCTTTGTTACCCGAGTTAATTGGCGGTTCTGCCGACCTCGCAGGGTCAAACAACACCATATGGAAGCAGAGTGTAGATGTTCGCGAAGGCACTGCCGATGGTAACTATATCTATTTTGGCGTGCGTGAATTTGGTATGGCTGCCCTGTGCAATGGCTTGGGCCTGCATGGTGGTTTTGTGCCATACAATGCCACATTCCTGGTGTTTTCCGATTACGCGCGAAATGCAGTCCGAATGTCAGCCCTGATGCCGGCGCACAATATCCATGTCTACACGCACGACTCGATTGGCCTGGGCGAAGATGGCCCGACCCATCAGCCTGTGGAGCATATATCCAGTTTGAGATTAATACCAAATCTTAGTGTATGGCGACCCTGTGATACGGTAGAATCTGCGGTTGCATGGAAATGTGCTATTGAAGAGAGTTCAGGTCCCAGTGCCCTGATTTTTACACGCCAGGGTTTGCCGCATCAGAATCGTGATGACGAACAGGTCGCAGCCATCGGGCGCGGCGGTTATGTCTTGCGGGAGGCGGGCGGTCCTTGTGACGCCATCATCATCGCAACCGGCTCAGAAATTGGCCTGGCGATGACGGCTGCGGAACAACTGGCTGAAGAAAACGTGCAGGTGCGCGTGGTGTCCATGCCTAATCCAGGGCGCTTTATGGCGCAGGAGCAGGTTTACCGTGATTCTGTTTTGCTTCCTGACTGTAAAGCGAGGGTGGCTGTAGAGGCCGGCGTTGGACATTATTGGCATCACTTTGTGGGTGACGGTGGCCGCGTGATTGGTATAGACAGTTTCGGAGCGTCTGCACCAGCATCTGAATTATTTGAGTATTTTGGTTTAACAGTTCAAAACGTCAGTCATGCAGTACAAGAACTGCTGCAAACTGATTGAATAAAATTAGGAGTTAGAAATGACAGTAAAAGTTGCAATTAACGGTTATGGTCGTATTGGCCGCAATATCATGCGTGCCCTGTATGAGCTGGATCGAACAGATGAGATCAGCATCGTAGCTATTAACGACCTGGGTGATGCAAATAGCAATGCCCACCTAACCAGGTATGACACTGCACACGGCAAGTTCCCTGGAACGGTTAGTGTAGAAGATGGTGACCTTGTCGTAAACGGCGACCGCATCAAGGTATTCGCGGAACGCGACCCATCAAAATTGCCATGGGCGGAACTGGGTGTTGACCTGGTAATGGAATGCACTGGTTTCTTCCGTAGCCGTGAAACAGCGGGCGCACATATCACCGCTGGTGCAAAGAAAGTCATCGTTTCAGCGCCTGGCCAGAACGTTGACAACACCGTGGTATACGGGGTTAACCACGACACACTGAAGAGCAGTGATGTGGTGATTTCAAACGCATCATGCACAACCAATTGCCTGGCGCCAGTTGCCAAGGTTTTGCACGACGCCATTGGCATTGAGCATGGTCTCATGACCACTATTCACGCCTATA
Organism: uncultured Lysobacterales bacterium; assembly: GCA_937974465.1. Lineage (GTDB taxonomy): Bacteria > Pseudomonadota > Gammaproteobacteria > Xanthomonadales > SZUA-36 > SZUA-36. The sequence continues at coordinate 7,170 of CALJWY010000333.1, forward strand.
CCAACGATCAGGTATTGACGGATGTCCTGCACAGTGACCTGCGTCGCGCACGTTCGGCCACAATGAGCCAGATTCCTACGAGTACCGGTGCAGCGGCGGCGGTTGGCATGGTATTACCTGAGTTAAAAGGTAAATTGGATGGCTTTTCAATGCGTGTACCGACCATCAATGTTTCTGTTGTGGATCTTACATTCACCGCTAGCCGGGCAACGACCATTGAAGAGGTCAATGCAGTGATTAAAGCGGCTGCTGATGGCAATCTGAAGGGCATCCTGGGCTATAACGATGAACCTTTGGTGTCCATCGATTTCAACCATGATCCGCGTTCTTCTATTTTTGATGCGGGCCTCACCAAGGTTATGGAAGGCAACATGGTCAAAGTTTTGAGCTGGTATGACAACGAGTGGGGTTTCAGTTGCCGTATGCTTGATACTACAATTGCATTGATGAACGCTTAGAATTACTGGAACAGAAGGAGTAAAGGGCCTCCTAAAGCTTGTCAGATCGCTGCGACGGGAGGCCATTTTGTTCAATGCAAGGAACGACAAACGTAATGTACGACACGTACCTAAGTGAGGAGGGACGCCGCAATGGGCAAAATGGGACCCGTCCCTATGGGTTGTTGTCCCAAATGGCTCCATGCGGCGTTGCTCGTCATTCATTTGGATTTACCAAACCACATTCCTCGCGCCTTGCCTGGCACCATTT
>CALJWY010000334.1 GCA_937974465.1 uncultured Lysobacterales bacterium
TGGGCACGACCCAGATTCATGGGGATGACCTTGTTGCGTGGGGAAGACCGTGGTGTGTGGGGAGGCCAGTAACAAGAACATAAACATTGGCATCGTTATCCCGGAAATGCGAAGCATTGTCCTGGATCTCCGTGCGACTCCGTAACGTTTGATTGTGTCTTATTAAATTCAGCGCGGGCGTAAGGAGATCCCCGCCTGCGCGGGGATGACGGTGCTTATGGGTTGATGGTGCCGGGGTCATGGAGATCCCCGCCGGCGCGGGGATGACGGTACTTATTGGGTGACCGTGTCTAGGGGGTGTCGGTGCTTGACCGGAACGTGGTGTAGGGTAATTTATAGCTCTTTATAGAGACAGTGGCCGGATTGTTTATCTATATGGGTGACGCGCGCCTCGTGTTGCTCCAGTTCTTCGTCGTTGGCTTTGAGTACGAATAATGCGGGGCGCTCTATGTGCATATGATTGTCATCATCCTGATCTGATGACTCATGTGATTCCAGGCTTAAACCCAAATCCACCTGCCCGCCCGTCATGGCCAGGTATACATCGGCCAGGATTTCGGCATCCAACAGTGCGCCATGCAGGGTTCGGCTGGAGTTGTCTACTTCGTAGCGTTTACACAGGGCATCCAGGTTATTGCGTTGTCCCGGGTGCAGGTCACGGGCCAGTTCAAGGGTGTCGAGGATCGTTGCGACTTCGGTGATGGATTCACGTTCGTGTCCGCTCAGCGAAAGCTCGTTGTCAATAAATCCAACATCGAAAGCGGCATTGTGGATCACCAGTTCTGCACCATCGGCAAACGCCATCAGGTCATCAGCAATTTCTGAAAATACCGGCTTGTCACGCAAAAATTCTTCGGTGATACCGTGCACTTCCAGGGCACCCTGTTCGATGTCGCGCTCCGGGTTGATATAGGTATGAAACTGGCGCCCGGTCAATTGCCGGTCTATGAGTTCCAGCGCGCCAATTTCAATAATCCGGTGACCCTGCCTGGTTTCCAGGCCGGTTGTTTCAGTATCCAGTACCACTTGTCGCATGCAAACTCCCGATCGCTTTGCGGTAAAATTTTTCTGTTTAAGATGAATCCGGGATCAGGGAATCCCGTTGCGGGCGAGCTCATCAGCCCGCTCGTTTTCTGCAATGCCGGAATGACCCTTTACCCAAAACCATTTCACTTCATGGCCTTCCAGTGCCTTTTCGAGCCGCTGCCACAACTCTACGTTTTTAACCGGTTGTCTCGATGCAGTGCGCCAACCACGGGCCTTCCAGCCTTCCAACCACTCGGTCATGCCCTTCATGACATAGGTCGAATCAGTATGTATTTCGACCTTGCAACCACGCTTCAGGGCTTCAGCGCCGCGGATGACCGCCATCATTTCCATCCGGTTGTTGGTCGTCTCACGCTCACCACCCGACATTTCCTTGCGATGTTTGCCGGACATAAGAACCGTGCCCCAACCACCCGGGCCCGGGTTACCACTGCAGGCCCCGTCGGTGTACATCACTACATGTGTCATATAACGGATTCCCGGTTGCTACAACCATCCAGCGCCGCAGATGCAAGACCAGCCGGCTGTACCCGTTTGAATCGCAGGATATTGGTGTTTTTAATATTGGACTGGTGGTGGCCGTGCAATACGACCCGGTCCGCAAAAGGAAAGCCCAGGCCATGCCAGGTCGGCTTGGGTGCAGGGCGTGAAAACCCACCCATGCCCATCAGCAGGCAAAGTTCTATACTGATCGATTGTGATTTCAAGAAGCTGCACACCTTGTCCAGCTTCAGTGCCGGCATCTGTTGTTTACGGTTAACAATGCGGTTGCGTAAACCGGTTGAGTTTAATCCGCTGATCACCACGTCACCACCGGCCGCCATCACGCGGAAAGCCTCGGCCAGGCATGGCTCACTGCCATCGCTGACCAGGTGATGCAGAATCACCAGGTCAAATACCGCTTCTTCAAAGGGCAGCGCATCAATCCGGCAGCGCAGCTCTGCATCTGAGGCTCGCTCTTGCGTGCTAAGGCGAATAACCTGGGCCGGGCCCGTCGTCTCCAGTTGCAGGTCTCCTGCCAAAGCATGCTTCACCAATAAAATCCGCCGCGGCCTGCGCCTTGCCAGCAAGGGCTGCAACAGCTGAGACACCAGTGCCTGCTGGGCTGCGCGTGCAGATTGTTGGGTGCTCTGGGTAAATACCATGTTTGCAAATTTGACTTGGCGATAAACAGGGGTAAGCATAAGGGCAATTAGTGACCTGTCAACCTTTAAGAGAACTACCAATGTCCACCAATAATCTGAATATTTCTGCCATCCCGGCCTATGACGACAACTATATCTGGCTCATCACCAATGGTGGAAAAGCCTGTGCGGTGGTGGATCCCGGCGATGAAGACCCTGTGCTGGAGGTTTTGAAAAAACATGGTCTGAGCCTGAAATACATTCTGTTGACCCATCATCACCCCGATCACACTGGCGGTGTCGCAGACCTGCTGGACCAGTATGATGCAAAAGTATTCGGTCCTGATGACAACAGAATCCGGCAGGTGCACCAGCTTTGCCGCGAAGGTGACCATATTGAGTTACCGGAACTGGATGCGCAGTTCAGCGTGCTCGAGGTCCCGGCACACACCCGCAGCCATATCGCCTTTTATGGCGAAGGCATGCTGTTCCCCGGCGATACCCTGTTTAGCGTAGGTTGTGGCCGCTTTTTTGAAGGAACCGCTGATGATATGCAATCGTCGCTGGACAAACTGGCATCTTTGCCAGGGGAAACAAGCGTCTATTGCGCCCACGAATATACGCAGGCCAATTGCAGATTTGCGATGGAAGTGGAGCCGCAAAACAAGGCCTTGCAGGAACGTACCCGGCAGGTTGCAGCTCTCAGGCAGGCAGGTCGCAACACTCTGCCAACCACGCTTGGCGCAGAGCTTGCGTGTAATCCCTTCATGCGTACCCGTGACGACGCGGTGGTCCAGGCAGCGCGTAAAATAGACCCATCAGCACTGCCAGGAGCCTCGACCATGGCCATCATCCGGGCGTGGAAAGACCGGTTTTAAAAGGCTTTTTAACTTGACCCTGCGTCAGCAAACAGCATAATAGCCGACGATTTCATCAATTTATGGAGCCCATGTGACTTCACGCTTTCTTTTGGTCTTGCTGAGCCTTGCTCTTGCCAGTTGCGCCACCACCCAGAGCAATCTGCCGGAACCCGAGCCCCAGGTAACCGCAGCTGCCCAGGAAGACCTGCCAGTGGGCACAGGTGAATCTATTGATGAACATCTGTTTATTCCTGAGCCCGTTGAACCTGAGACTGATGACGCCAGTGAGCCATCGATCGAGTACGACAATGCCTGGGCCAGGCTGGTTGATGGTTTTGCATTGCCCGACTGCAATTCACATGAAACCTCCCGCAAGTGGGCGCATTGGTATGGAGACCACGGTGAATACATGGCGCGTGTCATGAAGCGCGCACAGCCCTGGGTATATTTCATAGCCGAGGAACTGGAAAGACGAGACATGCCGGGTGAACTGGCATTATTGCCGATCGTCGAATCCGCCTACGACCCGTTTGCCTATTCCAGCGGCCGGGCCCTCGGCACCTGGCAGTTTATTGCCTCCACCGGCAAGCAATATGGACTCAAACAGGACTGGTGGTATGACGGCCGTCGCGATGTCTGGTCATCTACCCACGCAGCACTGGATTACCTCGATCACCTCAACAAAAAGTTTGATGGCGACTGGCTGCTGGCGCTGGCCGGTTATAACTCCGGCGAAAACCGTGTTGCGAGACGGGTAAAAAGCAACCTGAAAGCCGGCAAACCGGCAGATTTCTGGAATATTCGTCTGCCCAAGGAAACCAAGGGTTATGTTCCAAAGCTGCTGGGCCTGACCTGCCTGTTCCAACAACCTGAAAAATATGATTTCGATTTTCCACACGCCGCCAACCACGCAGTTGTTGCAGCTGTTGAGATGGAATCGCAGACTGACCTGGTGCTTATCTCACAAATTGCCGAGGTCAGTATCGACATCCTGTTCGGTCTGAACCCGGGTTTCAGCCGCTGGGCGACCTCCCCCTCAGGCCCCTGGCGGGTTGTATTGCCACTGGATGGTGCTGCAAAGCTTGAACAGCACCTTGTGTCTACACCATCGCGTAGCCTGATGAAATGGGACCAGGTGGTGGTTGAGAATGGCGATACCCTGTCAGGCCTTGCAGCCAGGCACCATGTGCCGGTCTCGGTCTTGCGTAGCACCAACAACCTGAATGGCGACATGATCCGTGTTGGCCAGAAACTGCGCCTGCCACGCGATGAGCAGTTGCTGGTCGACCCGATGTACGTGGCGGCTGCCAGCGAATTACAGCGTCTGCAATCCGGCCTGATTGCGTCCGAGCGTGTGTCCCACAAGGTACGCTCTGGCGAGAGCCTGTCGGTTATTGCGCAGCGTTACAAAGTTTCGGTCCGCGATCTGCAGAAATGGAACGGAATTTCCGATCCGCACAAGTTACGTGTCGGCCAAACCCTGACCCTGTTCCACAGCCCTGCCCCCAGCCAGGCGAGCAATCGCAGTGGCACCATCAAACACACGGTCAAACGGGGTGACTCCCTGTGGAGTATTTCCAAGCGTTACAAGGTAAAAATCAATGACCTGATGCGCTGGAACGACCTGGCAAAAAATGCCGTCATCCAGCCCGGCCAATCCATCAAGGTGATTCTGTAAGCCATGCGGTTTTTGCTGGCGCTACTCCTTTGCACAATCATCAATACCGCTTTCGCCGTCGAGTTGAACGGTACGGCGATACAGGGTGGCCTGATATTTGGCAAGGCGGAACCCGGCAGCAGCGTCTCACTGGATGATCAAGCGGTAGTGGTCTCGGAAGAAGGCCATTTTGTGATCGGCTTCGGCCGTGATGAAACAGGTACTCGTAATTTGCAGGTGACATCCCCTGGCGGGAAATTATTTAGCAAGTCCATACCAGTTGAACGCCGGGAATATGCCATAGAGCGTGTTGACGGTCTGCCACCGGCCACGGTAACGCCTGACCCTGCTGCGACCGCAAGAATCAAGGAAGATGCCCGTATGGTGGCTTCAGCGCGCCAGCACCGCGATAGTCGTGCATATTATGGCAATGGCTTTGCCTGGCCCGCCAAGGGAAGGATCAGTGGTGTCTATGGCTCTCAGCGCGTACTCAACGGGGAACCGCGCAGACCCCACTTTGGATTGGATATCGCGGCACCTGAAGGCGCCGACGTACTGGCGCCGGCAGACGGGTTGATCACGCTAACCCACCCGGATATGTATTTTTCCGGCGGCACCATCGTGCTGGATCACGGACAGGGGCTTTCATCCTCATTTCTGCACCTGAGCAAGATACTGGTGGAAGCCGGGACTTTTGTGAAACAAGGTGACTTGATCGCGCGGGTTGGCGCCACGGGACGCGCCAGCGGACCGCACCTGGACTGGCGTATGAACTGGCTGGACAGGCGTGTTAACCCACAGCCATTGCTGCCGCAGATGGACAACCCTTAAACGTATAACAGTGTTTTGGATTTAGCTGACGGAGTGGTCCTGGTCCAAACGCACAGGCGCGCCGGCGCCCGCCACGTAACCACCCTTGATACCCTTGGTGATGACCGACACGGCGTTGTGCGGATGCAGGCTCTCGTAGTGGGTGCAACGCGCCCAGAAATCGAGAATGCGCTCATCTGCATTAAGGGCGATCTGGATACGGCGACCGGCATCTTCACAGAACATAAGGTTGCGGCCGTTTAACAGGGCAAAAGCCTGTTCGTCTTCACGTTTGACCGTTGCCTGAACCGGTGTCTTCAGGGAATCTTCCACCTCATCAATCAACTCAATGATCGGGAACATGGTAAACGTCGGTTTCAACTTGACGCGGATTTCAGCCGCGCTTCTCTGGCTGTGCGGCGTGGCCAGAATACCCTCTTCGGTACCCAGCCATTCGTGAACCTTGCTGAAATCAACCGGTTCCGATGCATCAAAATCCTTGGCAAACTGATCCTGGATCAATTGACGCGCCAGTGCCGCAGAACAAGGACAGGTGCTTGAGTACAAGACCTCAAGACCCATCTCCAGGCTGAAATCCTGACCTTCGAGAATACCGATCATGGAGACCGGGTAACGGCGCCAGCCTACATTATCGCTTTCCAGTGCCTTGCGGCGGATCACGTAATCAAAATCGACCCGCACCAGGGCCCGGTCGCTGAGTCCTTCATGGGAATCCAGGAATGAGCGCAAC